>CAYPTG010000105.1:0-4374 GCA_964413455.1 uncultured Mycobacterium sp.
GTACCCATCGCGGTGTAGCCGGGCCAGATCGGCGTCGACAACAACGGGATCGACGGTGGCACCGGAGCTGGCGGTACGCCGGTAGGTGCCGGCAAGGTCCGACCCGATCAGGTCGGACATGGTCAGGTCATCGGCGCTCACGTCAAACCTCACTCACGTCAAACCTATTGTGGCGGTGCGGGATCGAGCATCTGCACCCGGTTGCCGTCCCAGTGATAACGCACGTCGCTGACGGTCCCGTCGTCGCAGGCCGAGCAGCTCTGCCCGGTCCGGTAGGACAGCACCACGGTGTCACCGGTGCTGACTCCCCGGTTCAGGCTGGTGTGCCCGTAGGCCTTGGTGGTGCCGGTTCCCAGGAAGGAGCCGCGATGAAACATCAGCGCCTGCACCGGGGAATCACCGGTGGCCTGCTGCACGGTCACCAGGATGGTGGACAGCTCCGCGCACGGGTCGTAGTTGGAGTCGAGCGGGTGGCTGTCCCATGCCCAGCCGGTGGCCGGATCGACCGGGAACTGCCCCAGCGCCGCGGACAGCGCCGCACCCTCGTCGGGGCCGCACGCTGCCGGTGCCGCCGAACTGGACGAGGATGACTGCTCGGAGGTGGGCCCGGGAGCCGAAGACGTCGAGGCGGTGGGCGCCGTGGTCTGCGTGGTCGTGGCGGCCGGTGACGCACTCGGTGTCGATCCCTTGGTCATCAACCACACCACCCCGGCGGCAACGGCGGCCGCGATGACCGCGGAAATCACACTCGTCCACACCCAGCGCGGGACCGGCTCGTACCTGTTTGCCACCCTGGGCCTCCACGAAAACCGTTGTGGTAGTAGAAATTACCGCTGACCTGCGTGGCAGGTACAGGATTCGAACCTGTGTAGGCTTCCGCCGACGGATTTACAGTCCGCTCCCATTGGCCGCTCGGGCAACCTGCCTGGCGCGCCGAAGAGTTAGGTGCAACGACCCCGCTTCTGCGCGTGTAGCAGGGTACAACGATGATGTACCCCGGACGCAAACCGCTGCCATAAATTCGGCACCGGGACCGGCCGCGACTCCCAGGAGGCACCACAGCATGGCGGATTCGTCGTTCGACATCGTCAGCAAGGTCGACCGCCAGGAGGTCGACAACGCACTCAACCAAGCCGGTAAGGAGCTGGCCACCCGGTTCGACTTCCGCGGCACCGACACCTCGATCGCCTGGAAGGGCGATGAGGTCATCGAGATCGTCTCCTCCACCGAGGAGCGGGCCAAAGCCGCCGTCGACGTGTTCCAGGAGAAGCTGGTCCGCCGGGACATTTCGATGAAGGCATTCGACGCCGGCGAGCCGCAGGCCAGTGGCAAGACCTACCGGGTCAGCGGCACCCTGAAGCAGGGCATCAGCAGCGAGAATGCCAAGAAGATCACCAAGCTGATCCGCGATGACGGTCCCAAGGCGGTCAAAACCCAGATCCAGGGTGAGGAGATCCGGGTGAGCTCCAAGAGCCGCGACGATCTGCAGTCGGTGATCGCCCTACTCAAAGGCGCCGACCTCGACGTCGCGCTGCAATTCGTCAACTATCGGTAGCCCTCCCCCCGCGCATCGGCGAAACCCCGGATGGACGGGCATTGTCGGCGTTACGTTTGACGCCATGACATCTGATCGCCGCGAACCGCAAGTCGTCGTGCTGGGCGGGGGCTCCTGGGGTACCACCGTCGCGTCCATCTGCGCCCGGCGCGGGCCGACGTTGCAGTGGGTGCGCTCGGCCGAGACCGCCGAGGACATCAACAAGAACCACCGCAATACCGGTTACCTCGGCGAGGAAGTGGAACTGCCCGAAAGACTGCGCGCCACTAACGATTTCGCCGAGGCCGCCAACAGCGCCGACGTCATCGTGATGGGTGTTCCTTCGCATGGGTTCCGCGGCGTGCTGGTCGAACTCGGCAAGGAACTGCGCCCGTGGGTGCCGGTGGTCAGCCTGGTCAAAGGCCTGGAGCAGGGCACCAACATGCGGATGAGCCAGATCGTCGAAGAGGTGCTGCCCGGCCACCCGGCCGGCATCCTGGCCGGACCGAACATCGCCCGGGAGGTCGCCGAGGGCTACGCCGCCGCCGCGGTGCTGGCCATGCCCGACCGCAACCTGGCCGCGAACCTCGCCGGCATGTTCCGCACCAGCCGGTTTCGCACCTACACCAGTGACGACGTGATCGGCGTCGAGATCGCCGGGGCGTTGAAGAACGTCTACGCCATCGCCGTCGGCATGGGCTACTCGCTGGGTATCGGCGAGAACACCCGAGCCATGGTGATGACCCGCGCGGTGCGCGAGATGTCCAAACTCGGCGAGGCCATCGGCGGCCACCGGGACACCTTCTCCGGCCTGGCCGGGATGGGCGACCTGATCGTCACCTGCACCTCCAAGCGCAGCCGAAACCGGCACGTCGGCGAGGAACTGGGCTCGGGCAAGACGGTGGAAGAGATCATCGCCGGCATGAACCAGGTCGCCGAAGGCGTCAAGGCCGCCAGCGTGATCATGGACTTCGCCGAAAAGTACGGCATCACCATGCCGATCGCCCGCGAGGTGGATGCGGTGGTCAACCACGGCTCGACCGTCGAGGAGGCCTACCGCGGCCTGATGGCCCAAAAGCCCGGCCACGAGGTCGACGGCACACCGTTCTGATCGGGTCCGATCGGTGGGCTGACGCCGATACCGGTTGCGGACCGGGTTCGGCTCACCCTGATCGGAAATCAGTTCGGCGCTGGCTCCGGGGCGGGCTCTGAGGCCACCGGTGGCTGCTCGGGGGCAACCGGCGGCTCCGCCGGCGCCACCTGCGGCAGTTCAGGCACCACCGGCGTCCCCTCCGGACGCTCCAGCATCGGGCTGCCGGCGTTGATGTACGTACTGGTCGGGCCGACGACGAATCCCACCTGGTCGCGGCTGTTGAAGCAGGCCACCACCCCGGCGCCGTCGACTCCGCAGCTGACCTGCCGGTAGCTGAGCCGGGTGTTCGGCGGCAGCGGTTTGACCGGGCCGCCCGCGGCGAACAGCGAGACATCGGTGGTGGTGGAGAACTTCGGCGCCCCGGTCGGACCGCCGCTGACCAGGTTGACGCCTTCCGGGGCGCCCGGCAGGGGGCCACTGCAGCCGTAGTCGCCGTTGAGGTTGTCCAGCGCGCAGATCACCCCGGCGGGCCCGGCGAACGCGAACCATCGGCCCTTGTTGGTGGTGTAGTCCGCCGGGTTCACCGGCAGGTAGGAGTTGACGTCCGGGATCGCCGGAGCGGGATCGGGTTCGGCGGCTGCCAGACCGGCCGGTGCCGCAACACCAGCCCCTGCAGCCACAGCGGTAATGGCCAGAATCCTGAGTAACATAACAACACCGTACCGAACCCGAATGAGCAGCAAACGCTAGGTTTGCAACACGGATCGATGGCCTAAACTAGGATTGGACTTAGCAAAAACTGAGAACGGGGAGGCTTCACCGTGGAACGCCGGATGAAGGACGTGTTGCGCGCCGGCGCGACCGCCGTCGGCGTGGCCACTGGCCTGATGGCGCTGGCCTCCACTGCACAGACTCCCGACGGCTACATCCACGCCAGCTTCGGCGGACCGCTGGCCGTTTTCACCAACGACGCTTCGTCCGACGTGCTGGCCATCGGTGACGGTGTCAACGACAGCGCCGAGCTGGCCTCCCTGCTGAAGGGTCCACTCGGCCCGGACGCCAGGGAGGGCGCGCCCAATTCCCCGTTCCGGGTGGCCTTCGAAGCGGGTTCGGCCGGTTCGGCCGCAACCACCGACGACACCGACGCCGGCGGCTCGCTACTGCATCCCAGCCTGGGATCGGTCACCGTGCTGCCCAGCGCGGATCCCTCCGCCGCACCGCTGAGCCAGGACGTCACGATGCTGCCGTCCAAGCCGGTGGTGGATTCGCACGGCAAGGTGGATTGCAGCGGCGCGGTGAGCTGCCACACCGACGCGACCACCAACGTCACCACCGTCACCTACCCGGACGGGGTGGTGGCGATCGTGCAGAAGATCAACGACCTCACCGTGGTCGCCTACAAGACCATCACCGACGTGCTGCCCTCGGAGATCTCGTCGATCCTGCCGACCAGCCCGCCGTTGTTGGCGGTCGGCCCGCCGGCAGCTGTGCCCGCCCAGGCACCGGCGTCAGAGCCGATCGCGGTGCCCGACCCGGTGTCGCCGCCGGCGATCTCCGAAGCAGTCGCCCCGCCGATCGACCCGGCGCCTCCGGTGTCGGATATCGATGTCGACGCCCCAAGCACCAGCGGTCCGCGAACCAATATCACCCGGCCGTCCAACGACTTCAGCCCCGGCAAGAACGGCCTGGGACCCAACACCGGGACCAACAACCCCGGTGCCGATATCGGCGGCAAGGTCAAAGAGAC
>CAYPTG010000105.1:4474-7327 GCA_964413455.1 uncultured Mycobacterium sp.
TGGGTGGAGAACAGCTTGCCGATCCGCTCACCGGAGCGGAACGGGCTGGCGATCATCAGATGTGCCTGGTCGGCGATCTGCGGGGCCGGCGGCAGCGGAGCCTGCTGCACCCCACCGCTGATCTTGCGCAACGCCGAAGCCAGCGCCAGCGGGTCGCCGGAGAGCTGGGCGCCGGACTCGTCGGCCTGGTATTCGCGGGACCGGGAGACCGCCATCCGGATCACCGTCGCCGCCAGCGGGCCAAGCAGCGACACCAGCAGCATGGCCAGCGGGTTGACCCCCCCACCGTTGCGGTTTCCACCGGAGTAGCTGGCGAACATCGCCATGTTGGCCAGACCGGTGACGATCGAAGCCATGGCGCCGGCCACACAGGAGATCAGGATGTCCCGGTTGTAGACGTGTGAGAGCTCGTGGCCCAGCACCGCGCGCAGCTCGCGCTCATCGAGGATGTTGAGGATGCCGGTGGTGCAGCAGACCGCAGCGTTGCGCGGATTACGGCCGGTGGCAAAGGCATTCGGGTTGGCGGTGTCGCTGATGTACAGCCGGGGCATCGGCTGATGCGCGGTAGTGGCCAGCTCCCGCACGATGGCGTAGATCTGCGGAGCTTGGACCTCGGTCACCGGCTGGGCGTTCATCGCCCGCAGCGCCATCTTGTCGCTGTTGAAGTAGACGTAGACGTTCATGCCGATCGCCATCAGCACCGACAGCCACAGCACCGAACGGTTGCCGAACAGCGAGCCGATGAACACGATCAGCGCCGACATGCCGATGAGCAGCATGAAGGTCTTCATCCGGTTGGCAGTGGGATGCCAGGTCATCTCGAGTCCTCTCCGACGGGGCTTCTCGGCAGAGTAACGCCTGGGACGGCTCCTGGGTTCCGGATCGGGCGACTACCCCGCGTGTTACCGACGACCCGCCCCCGGGTCAGCCGTGCCGGTTAACCGTGTAGTCCACCAGCGAAGCCAGCGCGTGGCGTCCCGGCACATCTGGTAGCTCGGCGAGTTCGTCGCGGGCTTGGGCGGCGTATTGCCGCACGGTGTCCTTGGCCGCCGCGATCCCGCCGGAGGCCCGCAGCAGCGTCAGCGCCTCGGCCACCTCGTCGTCGTCGGTGATCGGGGCCCGCAGCAGCTCCCGCAGCCGGTCGGCGCCCGGTCCGGTCTCGCGCAGCGCGAACAGCACCGGCAGGGTGTGCACGCCTTCCCGCAAGTCGGTGCCGGGCAGCTTGCCGGACTCTTCGGGTTCGCTTTCGATGTCGATGATGTCGTCGGAGATCTGGAAGATGGTGCCGACGATGCTGCCGACCCGCCCGAGCCGCTCCACCTGCTCGTCCGACGCCTCAGAGAAGGTGCCGCCGAACCGTCCGGCGGCGGCTATCAGGCAGGCCGTCTTCTCGGCAATCACCTTGAGGTAGTGCGAGACGGCGTCCTCGCCGGGTGGGGGGCCTTTGGTTTCCCGCATCTGCCCAGTGACCAGCAGGGCGAACGTTTCGGCGATGATCCGCACCGCGTCCGGGCCCAGCTGCGACACCAGTCGCGAGGAGGTGGCGAACAGATAGTCACCGGCCAGGATCGCGATGTTATTGCCCCAGCGGGCGTTGGCCGAGGGGGCACCGCGGCGCAGCTGCGCCTCGTCCATCACGTCGTCGTGGTACAGCGTGGCCAGGTGCACCATCTCGACGACCGCGGCGGCCACCGTCACGTCGCGGCTCTCCGGGTTGGGACCGACGTGTGCTGACAGCACGGTGAACAGCGGGCGGAACCGTTTGCCGCCGGCCTTCAGCAGGTGCAGCACCGCCTCGGTCATTAGATCGTCGCCGCCACGCAGTTCGGCGATCATCAGCTCTTCGACTCGGGCGACGCCGTCACGCACTCGCTGGGCGAAATCCGGGTCTCCCAGTTCCACCCCTGCTACCACGGTGGCCGGTGTCTTCACGCTGCCAACATACTGAAGGACGTGAATCATCCGGCATCTGAGGTGGCCCCTGGCGGCTCGGGGGGTCCGTTGGCGGCGGATGTCGTGGTGGTCGGTGCCGGCCCGTCCGGGTCGGCCGCCGCCGCCTGGGCCGCCCGGGCCGGCCATGAAGTGCTGCTGGTCGATGCGTGCGAATTTCCGCGGGACAAGACCTGTGGCGACGGCCTGACCCCGCGGGCGGTGCGTGAGCTGCGGCTGCTCGGGCTCGGCGACTGGCTGGACGGCCGGATCGGCCACCACGGGCTGGCGCTGTCCGGGTTCGGCCGCGATCTACACGTCGCCTGGCCGGGGCCGTCGTTGCCGGCGAGGAGTTCAGCGGTGCCACGCACCGAGCTCGACGACCGGGTTCGCCGGGCCGCCGCGGACGCCGGGGCGTCGATGCTGCTGGGTACAAAGGCCGTCGACGTTCAGCGCGATCCGGCCGGCCGGGTCAGCGCGTTGGTGCTGGCCGACGGCCGAACGGCGGCTTGCCGATGGCTGATCGTGGCCGACGGGGCCCGGTCGACGCTGGGACGGGTGCTGGGCCGGCAGTGGCACCGACAGACTGTGTACGGGGTGGCCGCCCGCGCCTATCTGCGCTCGCCGCGGGCCGACGAGCCGTGGATCTTCTCGGATCTGGAACTGCGTTCGGCCGACGGGCAGGTGCTGCCCGGTTACGGCTGGATCTTCCCGCTGGGCAACGGCGAGGTGAACTTGGGAGTCGGCGCGCTGGCCACCGAGAAGCGGCCCGCCGAGGTGGCGCTGCGCCCGCTGCTGCAGCGCTACGCCGAGCTCAAGTGCCCGCAGTGGGATTTCCAGGGTGCGCCGCGGGCGGTGTCCTCGGCGCTGCTGCCGATGGGCGGGGCGGTGTCCGGGGTGGCCGGGAGCAACTGGATGCTGGTC
>CAYPTG010000105.1:7337-7730 GCA_964413455.1 uncultured Mycobacterium sp.
AACCGGGCGGCTGGCCGCCGAGCTGATCGGGGCCGACGATCTGGCCTCGGCCTGGCCGGCGCTGCTGCGGGCACATTACGGCGCGACGTTCTCGGTGGCCCGCCGGCTCGGGCTGCTGCTGACGCTGCCGAGGTTCCTGCCGATGGCCGGGCCGCTGGCCATGCGCTCGCCCCGGCTGATGGACATCGCGGTGCGGGTGATGGGCAATCTGGTGACCGATGAGGACGCCGATCGGGTGGCTCGGCTGTGGCGGGCCTGCGGGGCGGGCTCGCGGGTGCTGGACCGCCGTAAGCCATTCAGCTAGACCCATAACTGGTGTCGACAGCTAGCCCGGCTTGACCGCCGAGTGCAGCGCCACAATCCCGCCGGTCAGGTTGCGCCAGCGGACCTCGG
>CAYPTG010000106.1:0-7728 GCA_964413455.1 uncultured Mycobacterium sp.
TACGGGCTGTGCAACGGCTGGATTACCGAGCAGACCACCGTGGTGGAAGCTTCTTCAGGTTCGACGGCGGTCTCCGAAGCCTATTTCGCCGCGCTGCTCGGCCTGCCGTTCATCGCGGTGATGCCCTCATCAACCAGCAAGTCCAAGGTGGCACTGATCGAAAAGCACGGCGGGCGTTGCCATTTCGTCGAAACCGCAGCCGACGTGAACGCCGAGGCTCGGCGGATCGCCGAACAGACCGGCGGACACTTCATCGATCAGTTCACCAACGCCGAGCGGGCCACCGATTGGCGCGGCAACAACAACATCGCCGAGTCGATCTTCGATCAGATGCGCGACGAGCGGCACCGGATTCCGGCTTGGGTGGTGGTTGGGGCCGGCACCGGCGGCACCAGTGCCACCATCGGCCGCTTCATCCGCTATCGGGGCCACCCCACCCGGCTGTGCGTCGTCGACCCGGAGAACTCGGCGTTCTTCGGCGCCTACGCCGAGGGCCGCCGCGACGTGGTCACCGGGGTTTCCTCGCGCATCGAAGGCATCGGCCGGCCGCATGTGGAGCCGTCGTTTCTGCCCGCGGTAATCGACCGGATGCAGCAGGTACCCGACTCCGCATCGGTGGCCGCGGCACTTCAGGTGTCCTCAGTCCTGGGCCGGCGCGTCGGACCGTCCACCGGGACCAACGTCTGGGGAGCCTTCAGTCTGCTGGCCGAGATGGTGGCCGGCGGTGTCAGCGGGTCGGTGGTCACCCTGATCTGCGACAGCGGTGATCGCTACGCCGACACCTACTTCGACGACGGCTGGCTGGCCGGCCAGGGGCTGGACCCCGGCCGGTACGCCGCAGATCTGGCGGCCTTTGAACGCGACTGCTCCTGGCCGGGTTCAACGCCCGCAGGCTGATGCGGTCCGGGACGTCGCGGTGCGATAGGCTGTCGTCGCTTCACGCGGGGTGTGGCGCAGCTTGGTAGCGCGCTTCGTTCGGGACGAAGAGGTCGTGGGTTCGAATCCCGCCACCCCGACCGCTGTCTTGCCGGCTACCCCACGCTAGCCGCGTGCCGACCGGCGGCCCGCCCGGAGAACAAGCACCCACCCAGGAACGTTCCCTCCAGCGCGTTGTAGCCGTGTACCCCGCCGCCACCGAAGCCGGCCACCTCGCCGGCCGCGTACAGCCCGTCGATCGGTTGCCCGTCGTGGCCCATCGCTCGCGACGAGAGGTCGGTCTGGATGCCGCCCAACGTCTTTCGGGTCAGGATGTGCAGCTTGACCCCGATCAGCGGCCCGGCGTCCGGGTCGAGGATGCGGTGCGGCTTGGCGGTGCGGGTGATGCGGTCACCCAGATAGCGTCGGGAGTTCCGAATCCCTTGCACCTGAGCGTCTTTGCAGTAGGGGTTGGCGATCTGCAGGTCACGGGCCTCGATCTGGGCCCGGATCACGCCCGCGTCCAGCAGCGGTGTCTCGGTGAGCCCGTTCATCATCGCGACGAGCCGTTCCAGGTCGTCGGCCACCACGAAATCCGCGCCGTGCGCCTTGAACGCTTCTACCGGGGCGGGGGCGCCCTTGCCCAGCACCCGTTCCTTGACGATGCCCTTGCGGTCCCGGTTGGTGATGTCGGGATTCTGCTCGGAGCCCGACAGCGCGAACTCCTTCTCGATGATCTTCTGGGTGAGGATGAACCAGCTGTGGTCGTAGCCGGCGATCTCCGGTGTGGTGCGCAGGTAACGCAGGGTTCCGAGGGTGTCGTAGCCGGGCAGATACGGTGCGGGCAGCCGCCGGCCCAGTGCGTCGAACCACATCGACGACGGGCCGGGCAGGATGCGGATGCCGTGCCCCGGCCAGATCGGGTCCCAGTTCTGCACGCCCTCGGTGTAGTGCCACATCCGGTCCCGGTTGACCAGCCGCACCCCGGCGCCGTCGGCGATGTCGAGCATCCGGCCGTCGTCGTAGGCCGGTACCCCGGTGATCATCGACGCCGGCGGGGTGCCCATCCGCGGCGGCCAGTAGCGCCGGACGATGTCGTGGTTACCACCGATCCCACCGGTGGTCACGATGACGGCGTGCGCCGCCAGCTCGAAGTCGCCCACCACGTCGCGGTTGGACGGCGCGCCGCGCGGGGCGTCGTCGGGCGACAACACCGCACCGCGCACCCCGGTGACCGCGCCGCCGGTGCGCACTAATTCGTCCACCCGGTGCCGGTGGTGAAAGGTGACCAGACCGCGCTCGGCGGCGACCAGCGCGGACTCCACGAACGGTTTGACGACGCCGGTTCCGGTGCCCCAGGCGACGTGGAAGCGGGGCACCGAGTTTCCGTGTCCGTCGGCCCGCAGATCGCCGCGTTCGGCCCAGCCGACGGCCGGCACGAAACTGATGCCGTGCTCGGCCAGCCACGCTCGCTTCTCCCCGGCGGCGAACTCGACGTAGGCCCGCGCCCAGCGCACGGCGAGGGCGTCCTCGTCGTCGATCCGGTCGAACCCCGCGCTGCCTTGCCAGTCGTTCCAGGCCAGCTCCATGGAATCTTTGATGCCCAGCCGGCGCTGTTCAGGACTGTCCACCAGGAACAACCCGCCGAACGACCAGAACGCCTGACCGCCGAGGTTCGCCGCGTTCTCCTGGTCGACCAGCGCCACCTTCTTGCCGCGGGAGGTCAGCTCGTGGGTGGCGACCAGCCCGGCCAGCCCCGCACCGACAACGATGGCATCGACATCCATCGCCGGAGCTACAGCCGGCTCTTGACGGCGGCCGACAGCCGGGCGCCGTCGGCCTTACCGGCGGCGATCGCGGAAGCGGCCTTCATCACCAGGCCCATCTGCTTGACCGAGGGCCGCTCACCGATGTCCTCGGCCACGTGGGCGATCGGGGTGTCGACGAGGTCGGCCACCTCGGCGTCGGTCAGCGGGGTCGGCAGGTACTCGTCGATGATCCGGCCTTCGGCGTGCTCTTCGGCGGCTAGCTCGCCGCGGCCGTTCTGGGTGTAGATCTCGGCGGACTCGCTGCGCTTCTTGGACTCCCGGGCCAGCACCTTGAGCACGTCCTCGTCGGTGAGCTCGCGGGCCTGCTTGCCGGACACCTCCTCGGTCTGGATCGCGGCCAGCAGCATGCGCAGCGTCGCGGTGCGTAACTTGTCCTGGCTTTTCATCGCCTCGGTCAGGTCGGTGCGCAGCCGCGCTTTCAGTTCCGCCATAGCGTCTTACGCTACGCGGGCGGCGAGCCGACCGGCTTAGGGTTTGCGAATTGCCGCCTGGCTCGACGTGCATAATCGCCAGGTGATCGCCGTTGACGTGCGTCCGTGCACGCGAGCCGACCTTGACACGTTGGTCGCGCGGGAACCCGTCGTCGCCAAGCGGGTCTACGAGGTCGAACGATTCGAGGCACAGCAGCGCGGGGAATGCGCCCTGCTACTCGGGTGGCACGGCGACACCATCCACGGCCGGGTACGTCTGATGTGGGAGTCGAAGTACCCCGAGGTCATCGCGGCGCTGGGTCGCTTTCCGGAAATCAACGCACTCGACGCGTGGCCGACCGGTGCGGGCGTGGGATCGCAGATCATCGCGGCGTGCGAGGACGTGTCGCGCGATAAGGGTTTCTCCCGCATCGGCATTGGGGTCGAGGTGTCCAACGTCGACGCGCTCCGGCTGTACGAGCGGGTGGGCTTCCAGCACTGGGGCGAGGTGATCGACGAGTGGGCAGAGTACGACGCGGAGGGGCACGTCGAGAAGTGGCACCAGGACCCCTGTCATTACCTCACCAAAGTGCTTTGATGGATTGATGTATCCCGGCTACCCGCCGCCCGGCTACGGCTACCCACCACCGGGCTACGGCCATCTGCCGCCGGGCTACCCGGTGCCCGTCGGTTTTCCCGGTCCGGCGCCCTGGCAGCCGGGGGTGATCCCGCTGCGGCCGCTGTCGCTCACCGACATCTTCAACGGCGCCGTCGGTTATGTGCGCGCCAACCCCAAGCCGACGCTCGGACTGACCACCGTGATCGTGCTGATCACCACCGTCATGGGATTCCTGCTGGGCTTGGTCACCTCATCGAACAACGGTGACGTTCAGGTGGCGGCCGGGGTAATCACCGGCATCCTGGCCACCCTGCTGGCCACCACCTTGCTGGCCGGGATGCTGACCGTGATCGTCGCCCGCTCGGTGCTGGGTTTGTCGATCACCGTCGGACAAGCGTGGCGACAGGTGCGCGGCAGGTTGCCGGCGCTGATCGGCCTGACGCTGTTGGCGGCCGCGCTGGCGACCGCACTGGTCGCGGCGGTGGTGCTGACCATCGTCGGGCTGACCAGGACCGCCGGCGGTACGACGGCGACGCTGGTCGGGATTCCGCTGGTGTTGGTGTTGCTGGCCGTGCTGGCCGCTGCGGCCACCCTGATGGCGCTGGCTCCGGTTGCTGTGGTGTTGGAGCGCAAGAACATCTTCGATGCGATCCGCCGTTCGGTGGCGCTGAGCCGGCGACGGTTCTGGCGGATCTTCGGCATCCTGTTCCTGGCCAGTCTCGTGACGGCGTTCATCAGCGGCGCGATATCGGTTCCCTTCGACATCGCCAGCAATGTGGTGGCCCTGGGAACGCAGCCCGAGGAGCCGACCGTGGCCGGTTCGGCCATCGCATCGGTCGGCCGAGCCATCGGTCAGATCATCACCACACCGTTCATCGCCGGGGTGGTGGCGCTGCTGTACGTGGATGCCCGAATCCGTTCGGAGGCATTCGATTTCACGTTGCTCAGCGCGGCGGGTGGTCACGCCGACCCGGACAGCCTGTGGCTGGGCCGCTGACGGGTCCGCCATGCCGGCCATCGACATCGACCGCGACACCGCCCACGACGCCGCGGCGCACGAACTGGCTAAACCCATTTACCCGAAGGCGTCGCTGAGCGACCGGATCGGCGAGTGGATCGACGATCTGCTGCACCGTTTGGTGACGGGAGGGTCTGCGCTCCCCGGCGGCTGGCTCACCATTGTGGTACTCGGATTGCTGCTGGCGGTGCTGGTGCTGACCGCGGTGCGGGTGGCCCGGCGCGCCATGGGCTCCGGCGGCGATTCCCGGCTGTACGGAACTCGGTCCCGATCGGCTGCCGAGCATCGGGCGCGCGCCGAACAGTGTGCTGCCCAAGGTGATTGGGCCGGAGCGATCCGGCATCGAGTGCGGGCCATCGCGCGGGAGCTGGAGGAAAACGAGGTGCTCGGTGCGGCACCGGGGCGCACCGCCGGGGAACTGGCCCGCGACGCGGGAGCAGTACTACCCGCGTTGATCGATGATTTCGACACGGCGGCAACCTATTTCAACGATGTGGCCTACGGGAGGCGACCGGGCGCCGAGCGGAATTACCGACTGGTCGCCGATCTGGATGATCGGGTTCGGCGGGAATCGGCTGCCCGGACCGGTGTTTCCGGCGGCACGGGTGCACCGCGGTGACGAGGAATCGGTCTCGCTGGCGCACCGGCCGTTGGGTCGCCCTGGGCCTGGCCGCTGTCGTGGCGTTCGCGGTGGTCAGTACCTGGCTGACCGCGCCGCGGCTCGGCGGGCGGATGGATCCGGCAGCCACCACGCCGCTGGGCGCGCACGCGCTGATCACGCTGCTGCGCGATCGGGGGGTCGAGGTGGTGGTCGCCAGCACGGTCGAGGAGGTGGAACGCGCCGCTCGTCCCGATTCTCTACTGCTGATCGCCGAGACGGCCAATACCCGCGGCGATGCTCTGCTGCACCGGCTGGCCGCGGTACCGGGTGACCGGCTGATCGTGGAGCCGACGGCGCTGGCGCGTACCGTGCTGACCCCGGGACTCCGGGTGTCCAAACATCCGCGGACCGACGCTAATCCGGATTGCGCTCTGCCCGAAGCGAATCGGGCCGGAGCCGCCCGGCTGGAATCCGCCGCGAGCTACCAGCGGCCCGGACCCGACCCGGTGACCCGCTGCTACGGCGGTGCCGTGGTGCGCTACAGCGTCGACGGCCAGACGACCACCGTCGTCGGGACGTCTGACTTCATGCTGAACAGCGGGCTGCTGCAGGACGGCAACGCGGCGTTGGCGATGAACCTGGCCGGGACACACAACCGGCTGATTTGGTATGCACCGCAACGAATTCAGGGGGATACCGATGCCGGCGCGTCGATTACCGAGCTAATACCGCCGGCCTTCTATTGGGTGGCCGCACAGCTGTGCGTTGTGGTGGTGCTGCTGGCGCTGTGGCAGGCCCCTCGGTTGGGTCCCCTTGTCGCCGAACGTCTTCCGGTGGTGGTGCGGGCATCGGAAGCCGTTGAGGGACGGGCCCGGCTGTATCGTTCCACCCGGGCCCGCGCCCAGGCTGCGACCGCACTGCGGACCGCGACGCTGCAGCGTGTCACGCCCCGGCTGGGCCTGGGCGTCAACGCCCCGGACACCGCGGTGGCCACCGCCGTCGCGCAGCGCTGCCGGGGTGAGCAGGGCGCCGTGGCGGCCGCCATGTTCGGTCCACCGCCGCAGACCGACGCCGATCTGTGCCAGCTGGCACAGGCGCTCGACGATATCGAAAGGCAGGTCAGCCAGTCGTGACCCATTCCATCCCAACCGCAGCCCCGGGAGCCGAGCATGACGGCGCCCGCGCTGCGCTGCTGGCGGTGCGCAGCGAGATCCACAAGGCCGTCGTGGGTCAGGACGCGGTGGTCAGCGGCCTGGTGATCGCACTGTTGTGCCGCGGCCATGTGCTGCTGGAAGGTGTTCCCGGAGTGGCTAAGACGCTGCTGGTGCGGGCGCTGGCGGCGGCGCTGCAGTTGGACTTCAAGCGGGTGCAGTTCACCCCTGATCTAATGCCGGGCGACATCACCGGGTCGCTGGTCTACGACGCCCGCAGCTCGGCGTTCACCTTCCGCGAGGGGCCGGTCTTCACCAATCTGATGCTGGCCGACGAGATCAACCGGACACCGCCGAAGACGCAGGCCGCGCTGTTGGAGGCGATGGAGGAGCGTCAGGTCAGCGTCGACGGCCAGCCGCGGCCGCTGCCGGATCCGTTCATCGTGGCCGCCACCCAGAACCCGATCGAGTACGAGGGCACCTACCAGCTCCCCGAGGCGCAACTGGATCGCTTCCTGCTGAAGCTGGAGGTTCCGCTGCCGGCGCGGGATCAGGAGATCGCCATCCTGGGGCGGCACGCACACGGATTCGATCCGCACGATCTGAGCGCGATCCACCCGGTGGCCGGCGCGGCCGAGCTGGCAGCCGGCCGGGAGGCGGTGCGCCGGGTGCTGGTCGCCGACGAGGTGCTGGCCTACATCGTCGATATCGCTACAGCGACAAGGAATTCCCCGTCTCTGCAACTCGGCGTCTCACCCCGCGGAGCAACAGCGCTACTGGCCACCGCGCGCTGCTGGGCCTGGCTGACCGGCCGCAATTACGTCACCCCCGATGACGTCAAAGCGATGGCGCGTCCGACGCTGCGGCATCGGGTCGCGCTGCGCCCGGAGGCCGAACTGGAAGGGGCGAGCGCCGACGGGGTGCTGGACGGCATCCTGTCGGCGGTCGCCGTCCCGCGCTAACTCTCATGGTGCTCACCGGGCGGACCGCGGCGATCGCGTTGCTCGCGGTGCTGCCGATCGCGGTATCAGCCAGCCCGGCAACGACTTTCACGGTGATCCTGGCCGCGCTGCTGGCGGCCGTCGGGCTCGACCTCGCACTAGCCGGCCGGGTCAGCGGCCTGCGGCTGCAACGCAGCGGAGCACCGTCTGTGCGGCTCGGTGAACCGGTCGACACGGTTCTGCA
>CAYPTG010000107.1:0-7661 GCA_964413455.1 uncultured Mycobacterium sp.
GCGTCCGAGCCCGAAGGTGTGAAGCCCACTTCTCAGGTGACGTGGGCTGACCGGATCTCGCCGAAGTCGACGCACCACGAGCAGCCGATCTGCCGCGCGGTCCAGTACACCACCAGCTCGCGCACACTGGCCGGCAGTGCTTTCGACGCCCGTTGCAGCATGGCTTCGTGCACGGCGTTGGCGACCAACAGGCGCGGGTGGTGGGCGCCGATGGTGAACGGCTCGGGAACCTCGCCGAAGCGGCGTTTGGCGTAGCGGTACATGACGCGGGTCAGCGGGCCGACCCGGTTGGGCGGCAGCGGTGCGATACGGGGTTGTTGTGTCATATCCGTTAGACGGTGCAGCCGGGCGATATGTGACCGCGCGGGGCCGCTTCCTCAGACCGTGACCGCATTGCTCGGCTGGTTCAGTGCGGTCAGATTGGTGCCCTTCGGGTCACCGAGGGCCACCATGCTCTGGAAGTACTCGATCACCTGCGCGTCCGGGACATCGAGCGCCGGCCACTGTGGCCAATCCCAGGTGTCGTTCATGAACGGCTGCATCTGGTCATGGCTGAGCACGGTGAGGTGGTTCAGGTCATGCGCGGTGGCCGCACCGTCGATCACCAGCCGGCCGTGCGCGCGATCGTGCATCCACCCGCCGTAGTGCGGTTCCATCTTCAAGGTGTCCACAAAGGCGGTGACGTAGCCGTTGTCGGTCAGGTACTGGGCGAAGCCGTCGTGCCCATATTCGGCAACCATCGCCATCACATCGGCGGTCGATCCCAGCCGGGCGGTGCGCTCGATATCCGCCACGATCTGCGGGTCGTATTTGTCGTCGGCGATCCAGCCGACCTTGGCGCCCTGCATGGCGTAGAACAGGCCGACACCTTTCAGGTCGTCGCCCCAAGCCTCGGCGTTGTTGGTCAGACCGTTGCCGAACGCCCACTGGCCGACGCCTTCGATGGTCGTCGGCGCCAGCCCGGCGAAGCCGCGAAGGTTGTTGTAGGCGACCAGCGCCTCGGTGGTGATGGCCGTCCGGCCGCCAGCGAGGCCGTCCTCGCCGGTGTGATCGCTGCCGTGGAACATGCCGAACGTCATGATGTCGGTGTACTGACCAGCATCTGGCGGCATCGGTGTCCCGGTGTCGTGGTCGTGATCGTGGCCGGGACTAGTGCCGCCTGTGGTGCCGCCTCCGGTGGTATCGCCGCTAGTGGTGTCGCTGGGCGTGGTTCCGCCGGGTGTGGTGGTTGTTCCCGCCGGCCGGTCGATGATGGTGCCCATTCCCATCGCATCGGTCAGGGTGGCTCCCGACGGGTTGGACAGCATGACGTGGAAGTCCTCGTTGCCCTCGGTCAGCGAATCGCTCTTGATGACCACGGCGACGGTCTTCTGGGTCTCACCCGGAGCGAAGGTCAGCGTGCCCGACGCGGCGGTGTAGTCGGCACCCGCAGTGGCGGTGCCGTTCGAGGTGGCGTAATTGACGGTGACCGTCTGGGTCGACGGCGCCGAGAGGGTGACGGTGAACGAGGCCAGCGACGTGCCGCTCCCGCCGGTGTACTCGATGGGCTTCAGGTAGGCCATCTTGTTCTGGTTCACCGTGCGCCAGTCGTCGGCCAGAATGCCCCCGGTGTCACCGGAATTCGGATTCCACGACCAGTACGCCCAACTCATGTCCTCGGTGCCGGCCGGAATGTCGATGGTGCCGTTGTTGTCGAAGTCACCCGACAGATAAGACGTGATCGCCTCGAACCAGACGACGTCCTTGGGGTCTTGCAACTTGGTGCCGAACTCGCCGACCCAGATCGGGGCGATGTTGTCCTCGTAGATGTAGCCCCACGCCTGCCGGAAGACATTGGGCAGGTTGGCGCCGAAGTCGGCGGTCTGGAACCACGGCTGAGCCCACACCGAATTCGGGTAGTCATGCGGTGAGTAGACGACGCGGTTGGGCACGTTGAGAGTGATGGGCCGGTCCTTGACGCCCATCAGGTTGCCGCCCCACCAATAGCTCTGTCCCTGGTAGGTTCCGACACCCTCGACGAAGACCAGCAGGTTGGGGTTGACCGCCAACACGGCGTTGCCGGCCCGCTCGGCCGCCCGGGCCCAGTCGTTGGCGCCGCCGCCACCCCAGGTGCCGTTGTACGGCTCGTTGTGCAGATCGACGCCGATCACCGTGGGGTTGTCCTGATAGTGGGCCGCCAGCATCTGCCAGTCCGACACCCATTGGTCCTCGGTGTACTGGCTGTTGTACCAAAGGCCGTTCTCGCTGGTGCCGGCGCCGGCGGTGCTGCGGTGGTGATCGAGCACGACCCGCATGCCCTGCTGCCCGGCGTAGTCGACGATCTTGTCCATCACCTGCAGCGCCGAGAGGCCTTGCAGGTCGGGATTCTGGTAGAAGTCGATGCCGTTGGGCGCGGCGGTGGTGTGCAGCATCTCGCTGGAGAACGGCAGTCGGATGGTGTTGAATCCCTGATCGGCCATCTGGTCGATCATGTCCTGGTAGTTGCGGGTCCAAAGCCCATGTGGCACAAGGGTTGTGCTTTCGGCGCCGAACCAGTTGACGCTGGACAGCTGAACCGGGTTGCCTTGGGAGTCGACGATCTGGTTACCCGAGGTGTGCAGGTAGCCCGGTGCTATCCCGACGGATCCGGGTTCGGTCACCGACGCGTCCGAGATGCTCAATCCCGGTGTGGTCGCCGGTGGTGTTGGGGGCGCCGCCGTGTCGTCGTTGACGATGGTGCCGGTGGCGACGGCGCGGGAGATGGTGGCACCCGTTGGATCCGACAGTGTCACCCGGAACGTCTCGTCCGGCTCGACGGCCGTGTCACCGATGATGTCGACGTGCACGGTCTGCGTGGTGACCCCGGCCGCGAAAGTCAGCGTCCCCGACCCGGCCACGTAATCCGCTCCCGAGGTTGCGGTGCCGTCCGACGTTGCATACTTCACGGTCACCGGGGTGGTCGCCGCTTTGTCCATGGTCACCGTGAACATGAAGTGAGAATGTTCGCCGTTGCCTTCAGCCACTGACAGGTCGGCAATGGAGATGGCGGGCAGCGCGGGTGTGGAGGTTCCCACCGTCGCACCATTGACCTTGATGTTGGTCGGTGCCGATCCGGTGGCCCCGGGGGTGGCTTGGTAGCCGAAAGTGGTGGTCTCACCGGCAGCGACAGCACCGTTGTAGGACACGTTGCTGACAACGTAGTGAGTTCCGGTGTGGCTGGTGATCTGTCCGTTCCAGATGTTGGTAATCGTTGCGGGAGTGTCGAACTCAACTGTCCAACTGCTGAGGTTGGCCGAGCCGGCAGTCAACGCCATGTTCGCGGAATGTCCTGATCCCCAGTCATCGACCACGCTGTGGGTCACCGTGTTCCCGTTCTGGGGTGGTGGGGCGACGTCGTCGTTGGTGATGGTGGCGGTGGCGGTGGTGCGGTTCAGGGTGGCGTTGGTGGGGTTGGTCAGGGTGACGGTGAAGGTCTCGTCCGGTTCCACGGTGGTGTCGCCGGTGACTTTGACGGCGATGGTTTGGGTGGTGACCCCGGGGGCGAAAGTCAGGGTGCCGGTGGTGGCGGTGTAGTCGTCGCCGGCGATGGCGGTGCCGTTGGCGGTGCTGTAGCCGACGGTGACGGTGTTGGTGGTGGCTTTGGAGAGGGCGACGGTGAAGTTAGCGTTGCTGGTTCCGGTGTTGCCCTCGGCGACTGATACGTCGGAGATGGAGACCGTCGGTGGGGTGACGGCGACGTCATCGTTGGTGATGGTGGCGGTCGCGGTGGTGCGGGCCAGGGTGGCGCCGGTGGGGTTGGTCAGGGTGACGGTGAAGGTCTCGTCCGGTTCCACGGTGGTGTCGCCGGTGACTTTGACGGCGATGGTTTGGGTGGTGACCCCGGGGGCGAAAGTCAGGGTGCCGGTGGTGGCGGTGTAGTCGTCGCCGGCGACGGCGGTGCCGTTGGCGGTGTGGTAGCCGACGGTGACCGGCGTGGTGACGGCCCGCGAGAGGGTGACGGCGAGGTTGGCGTTGGTGGTTGCGCTGTTGCCTTCACTGATCGAGACGTCGGCAATGGACAGGGTGGGTGGGGTCGCCGGCGGGGTGGATGTGCCGATCGGGACACCGTTGACTTTGATATTGGTCGGCGCTGATCCCTTCGCCCCGCGGCTGGCCAGGTAGCCGAAATTGATGCTCTTGCCGGCGGCCACGGTGCCGTTGTAGAACACGTTCTTGATGACGTAGTGCTCACCGGTGTGGCTGACGATCTGGCCGTTCCAGACGCCGATGATCTTTGCCGGGGTGTCGAATTCCACCGTCCAGCCACTGAGGTTCGACGAGCCCGCGGTCAACGCCATGTTGGCGATATGCCCCCACCCCCAGTCCAGGCCCACGCGGTAGGAGACCGTGTTGCCAGTGGAGGTGGCCGCTGCGGCTGGTCCGGTGGCCGCTGCGGCTGGCCCGGCGGCTGGTCCGGTGGCCGCCGCGACTGGTCCGGCGGCTGTGGCGAACTTGCGGTTGAGAGCCTGGTCCAACTCCTGGCGCACGAGCGCCAGCGCAGCGGTCAGGACTTGGAACGGATTGACCGCCGCGACGCCGGTCGCCCCGGTCGGTGTCGATGGTGACGTGGGCAGGGCCGCTGCGGTCATGATGGTCGCCGGCGCCGGCGCCGGAGCCGGCGCCGCCGCGGCCGGGGCCGGACCGGTGGCTGGCGCGACGAACGACTCCGCGGCCTGGGTGAGCGCCCGAATCTCCGGGGTGACGGCCGAAGCGATCGGCTGGGTAACGGCCACCGCCGTAATGGCCATCGAGGCCTCCGGGCTGACCGGGTCGGCGGGCACGGTGGCGACAGGAAGGGCCGGTGTGACTGGGGCGGCGACCGGGGTGACCGGGGCGGGTGCCGAGACGACGGCCATGGTGGGCGCGGCGGCGGGTATCGCGACCGTCTGGGCGGTGTCCGAGCCGGCCGGTTTCACCTCGGCAGCGGCCGGGCCGGGGCCCGCGACCGGGGCCTGGCTCTCGGCCGGGGCGGCAACCGGGAGCGCGTCGGCAATGCCGGTATCGGAACTGTCGACACTGTCGAGGCTGACGGCCTCACCCCGCCGCGCACGGGGTGCGCTTACCGTCGTCTCCGGCTTCTCCTGTCCTGCGTCCGGTGCACCGCGCTTCGAAACCGAGTGCGGGGAACGGGAATTCGACGACGGCGATTCCGACGATGGCGACGATGACTCGGTGTCGTCGGCCCAGGCCACTGCGGGGCTGGTGACCGCCAGGCCCAAACCCAGCGCCACCGCGGCGGCTCCGCATCGGGTATTCCGTATCGGATTCATCGCACTCTCCCTCGAAATACCGACGGATGGGATTGTTTTGGTTACACCTGTAGCCAAAACTAGCACCGCCCCGCGATATCCTCAATGGGTGTCAGGACCTTCGAGATGGGCCGGGATTTCCCGGGCCGATCGTCAGGTCGAGCGGCGCCGATTGTTGGTACACGCGGCCTACGAACTGTTCGGCGAGAGCGGGGAGTCGGCGGTCACCGTCCGGTCGGTGTGTCGGCACGGCGAGCTGAATACCCGGTACTTCTACGAGAACTTCACCGATACCGACGAACTACTCCGCGCGATGTACGACGTGGTGGTCGCCGACCTGACAGCCGCTCTCGCCGCGGCGATGTCGGGTCTCCCCGACGACCGGGCTCGGCTACGGGCCGGTATCCGAACCGTATTGACCTACAGCTCGGAGGATCCGCGCCGAGGAAAGATCCTGTTCACCGAGGCTCGAACCAATCCCGTTCTGGCCGAACGGCGTTCGGCGACCCAGGAGCAGCTCCGCAAGTCGGTTCTGGACAACGAACAGGCCCCGTCCGCCACCCGAACCGCGGACCTCGTCTCCGCCGCCATGTACGCCGGTGCGATGGCCGAATTGGCCCAGGAGTGGTTGATGGGCAAGCTCGGCGCCGATCTGGAACCCGTGGTGGATGCCGCGGTCCGGCTGATCATGCCGCAGCCGGGCAACCCTCGCGGTTAGCGCCCAGCATCGCGGATGACAGGATGCGTCATCATGAGCCAGCAATCCCCTGTGGTTTTCTCCGGCGTGCAGCCCACCTCCGACTCCCTGCATCTGGGGAACGCGCTCGGGGCGGTTCAGCAGTGGGTGGGGTTGCAGAACGACTACCAGACTTACTTCTGTGTGGTCGACCTGCACGCGATCACCGTCCCGCAGGATCCCGAGGTGCTGCGCCGGCGCACCTTGGTCACCGCCGCGCAATACCTCGCGCTGGGCATCGACCCGGCGCGCTCCACCATCTTCGTGCAGAGCCACGTGCCCGCCCATACCGAATTGGCTTGGGTACTGGGATGTTTCACCGGTTTTGGGCAGGCCTCCCGGATGACGCAGTTCAAGGACAAGTCGCAGAAACAGGGCGCGGACTCGACGACGGTCGGGCTGTTCACCTATCCGGTGCTGATGGCCGCTGATGTGCTGCTCTACGACTCCGATCTGGTGCCGGTCGGTGAGGACCAGCGTCAGCACCTGGAGTTGGCCCGCGATATCGCCCAGCGGGTCAACGCCCGTTTCCCGGACACCCTGGTGGTGCCGGAGGTGATGATCGCCCGGCAGACCGCCAAGATCTACGACCTGGCCGAGCCGACCGCCAAAATGAGCAAGTCGGCGGCCACCGACGCCGGTCTGATCAACCTGCTCGACGATCCGAAGGTGTCGGCCAAGAAGATCCGCTCGGCGGTCACCGACAGTGAACGGGAGATCCGCTTCGACCCGGAGACCAAGCCCGGTGTGTCCAACCTGCTGTCGATCCAGTCCGCCGTCACCGGAACCCCGGTGGACCGGCTGGTGGACGGATACGCCGGCCGCGGCTACGGCGACCTGAAGTCGGAGACCGCCGATGCCGTCGTCGCCTACGTCACCCCCATTCAGCAGCGGGTGGCCGAACTGCTCGCCGATCCGGCCGAACTGCATGCCATCCTGGCCGCCGGCGCCCAGCGCGCCAGGGAGGCCTCGGCGGTGACCCTGGGCCGGGTCTATCAGCGGTTGGGTCTGCTGCCCGGCAGCCGGTGATCGGAATCGGAGCCCGGTGGCAGCGGCTGCGGGCCCGCTACCCCCGGCTGGACCACGCGGTGCGGGCCCAGCAGCACTACGAGAACTCAGGCGGTGACTTCTACGCCGCCGGGATCACCTACTTCACCGTCTTCGCGATGTTCCCGGTGCTGATGCTCGGCTTCGCCACGGTCGGTTTCGCGCTGTCCCGTCGTCCGCGGCTGCTGGCCGAGATCGACGCCCAGGTCAAATCGGTGGTGTCCGGCCAATTCGCCGATCAGATCATCGCGCTGATGGACAGCGCCATCGACTCGCGGGCATCGGTCGGCATCATCGGTCTGGCCACCGCGATCTACGTGGGACTGCTGTGGATGCAGCGGCTGCGCGAGGCGATCAGCGCGATGTGGGGGCAAACCCGGAGTACCCCGGGGTTCCTGCACACCAAGCTCGCCGACCTGAACGCCCTGCTCTGGGCGTTCGGTGCGAGCCTGCTGTCTATCGGGCTGACCGCGGTGGGTCATTCGGCGCTACAACTGGCCGGCGCACTGCGCGGGGCGTCGCTGCTGCTGTCGGTCCTGGTGGCCTGGCTGATGTTCACCTGGATGATCGCCAGGCTGCCGCGTGAGCCGGTCAGCCCGCGCCGCGCCGCG
>CAYPTG010000108.1:0-7621 GCA_964413455.1 uncultured Mycobacterium sp.
CGGCAGCGGCCCAGCAGCCGGCGGACCAGGCACCGGACCCGGCACAGCCGCATCCGGGGCCGGAGGCATCCCCGGCAGCGGCCCGGCGGCCGGCGGCATGCCGGGCAGCGGCCCACCCGCGGGCGGCAGTCCCGGCAGCGGCGCACCGGCCGGGGCGGTACCCGGCAGCGGGCCGGCAGCCGGAGGCGGCGCCATCCACGGCGGCGGGGCCATCCAGGGCGGCAGCTCAGGAGCGGCGGGGGTCTGCGACGGCGCCAGCTGGGAGGCCATGCAGATCACTTCGCAACCGTGCTCGGGCACCGCGCTGCCGGCCGGGCCGGGCATCGGCCCGGGCAGCGTATGGCCGGGGTTGATGTTCATCATCGACAGCTGTGCCAGCGGGTCCCCCGAGGGCAGCCCGGGCATCCCCGGCCCCAGGCCCTCCGGCTTCTCCAGGTGCGCATCGCCCAGCGCCGGCGGCGGCCCGGAAATCGCCGGCAGGTCGACCGGCGCCACGCCGGTGGCGTAGGCCGCGGCCCAACCCAGCACGTTCTGCGCATAGGGCATCGAGTTGTTGTAGCGCAGGATCGCGGTCAGCACCTGCGCCTGGTTGCGCAGATTGAGCCCGCCGCTGCACAGGTAGCGCGCGGTGGCCAGCGCGGCGTCGAACAGGTTCTGCGGGTCGGCCTTGCCGTCGCCGTCACCGTCGGAGGCGAACCGCGACCAGGTTCCCGGCAGGAACTGCATCGGGCCCATCGCCCGGGCGTACACCGGCTGGCCGCCGGCGTTGCTCTGCACGATGATCTCGTTGCCCGGCAGGGTGCCGTCGAGCACCGGCCCGAAGATCGGCCGCACTGCGGTGCCGCGCGAGTCGGTGGCCCCGCCGTTAGCGTGCGACGACTCGATCCGGCCGATGCCGGCCAGCAGGTTCCAGCTCACCCCGCAGCCCGGCGAGGACACCGCCATGGTCTGTTCGGCTTTGCGGTAGGCCGACAGCGCCATCGCCGGAATGCGCATCCCGCCAGTCGAATTGATCACCGCGGCCGGGGGCGGGGGAGACAGCGCGCCGGCGCCGAAGTGAAAGTCAGTGGGTCCCTTGGCCATCGGCACGATCGTCACGCCATCGCTGTTGGCCGGGGCGGCGGCCTGGGCGCGCGCGTCGTCGGGCGACGGGGGCACCATCGCGATCCGGCTGGGCGACGCCCCGGCGGCGCCGGCCAGCACGACCGGCGTCAGCACCACGATGCCGAACGCAGGGGTCCGCACCACGCGGCCCACCTGGTGCGCTATCCCCACTCGTCCGTCCTCATCCGACTATCCGGCAACGCTGTGAACCAGGTCACCATACATAAAGTGCCGACGGCAATGAAACGCATCGGCTGGGTTCTCATCGTTCTCACCCGCCGACTCGCTTGGCTCGCCGCTCGGCCGTGTCCTTCTTTCCGGTGTCCTTTTTACCGGACTTCTCCGACAACGACGCATCCGGCTGCAGGTTCTCCAGCAGCTCGCGCACCTCATCGAGCTCGCGGCGCAGGTAGTCGCGGGTGGCGACCTCGCCGACGGCCAGCCGCAGCGCGGCCAACTCGCGGGCCAGAAACTCGGTGTCGGCCTTGGTCTGCTGGGCCCGCCGGCGGTCCTCGTCGAGAGCGACCTTGTCGCGGTTCTCCTGCCGGTTCTGCGCCAGCAGGATCAACGGCGCGGCGTAGGCGGCCTGGGTGGAGAACGCCAGGTTGAGCAGGATGAACGGGTAGGGATCCCAGCGCAGTCGCACCGCGGCGAGGTTCAGGGAGATCCAGACGATGACGAAGACGGTCTGCCACAGCAGGTAACGCCCGGTGCCCAGGAACCGGGCCACCGATTCGCTGACCCGGCCCACCGTCTCCGGGTCGTAGTTGAACGACGGCCGCCGGGAGGTCAGCGGCGTGTCGAGGCGTTGGCGCGGATCGCTCACCGGGCACCTCCGACGAAGCCGGCCTCATCGAAGCTCTCCCGCCAGTCGTGCGGCAGCAGGTGATCCAGCACGTCGTCGACGGTCACCGCGCCCAGCAGATGACCCTCGTGGACGACCGGGCCGCACACCAGGTTGTAGGCGGCGAAATAGCGGGTGACCGAGCCCATCGCGGAGTCCGGGTCCAGGCTGGGCAGATCGGTGTCGACGATGCCGCTGACCAGGTTGGCCGGCGGCTCGCGCAGCAGCGCCTGCAAATGCACACAGCCCAGGTAGCGGCCGGTCGGGGTGGCCGTCGGCGGGCGCACCACGAACACCAGCGACGCCAGCGCCGGGGTCAGGTCCGGGTCGCGCACCCGGGCCAGCGCCTCGGCGACGGTGGTGTCCGGGGCCAGCACCACCGGATCTGAGGTCATCAGGCCGCCGGCGGTGTCCGGTGAGTGGCTGAGCAGCCGGCGCACCGACTCGGAGTCCTCCGGGTCCATCCGCCGCAGCAGCGTCTCGGCTTCGGTCGGGTTCAGCACACCCAGCAGGTCGGCGGCGTCGTCGGGGTCCATCGCCTCCAGCACGTCGGCGGCCCGCTCGGTGTCCAGCTGGCGCAGCAGCTCGGTCTGGTCGTCCGCGGAGAGTTCCTGCAGGACGTCGGCCAGCCGCTCGTCGTCTAGGGCATTGACTAGCTCGGTGCGGCGTTTGGCCGGTAGGTCGCGCAGCGCGTCGGCCACCTCGATCGGGCGTTGACCCTCGAACTGGTGCAGCAGCTGGGCCACGCCCTGGTCCGGCATCGCCAGTCCGGACGGGGTCAGCCCGCTGACGGTCTGCCAGTCCACCACGGCCACCGCCGAGCGCCGGCCCAGCCGACGCTGGGCGCGCACCGCGACCCGGGTGACGACCCAGTCCCGGGTGCGGGTCTGCTCGATGCCCAGGTCCACCACGACGACGTCCACCCCGGCCAGCTGTTCCTGCTCGGGATCGTCCACCCGGACCCGGGTGTCGAGCACCTGGCCCAGCACCAGCACCTCGCCGGGTCGCTGCACGAACCGGCGCAGCGAGACGTTGGCGGTGGTCAGCGTGACGGCGTTCGGCTCGATCGCGGTGACCCGCAGGATCGGCACGAAAATCCTTTTGCGGGTAAGCAATTCGACGACCAGCCCCAGCACCCGCGGCTGCTGGCGCACGATGCTGATGCTGACCACCACGTCGCGCACCCGGCCGACGGACTCGCCGTCGGGGCCCAGCACCACCATCCCGGACAGCCGCGCCGCATATACCCTGTTCACCGACGCCATGACTACAGAGCGTAGGAGTCGCGCCCAAATCGCCCAAACCGACAAATGGGCGCGGTCTTGCGAGTGGATTGCGACATTTCGTCGAGTTCGGCGTGGTCTACGGTGGCATCCTAGGCACCGGCGGCAAACCATCGACGAAGGAGAACCACCACCATGACCAGTCCCTTTCAGCCCGCACAGAACCCCGGTGGGGTTCCCCGCGGCGCCGCGGGGTCGTCGCGCCGTGGTCCGCTGAGCCTGCCGACCCCGCCCAACGGCTGGCCGGTCGGCTCCTATCCCACTTACGCCGAGGCGCAGAAGGCCGTCGACTACCTGTCCGACAACCAGTTCCCGGTGCAGCAGGTGACCATCGTCGGGGTGGACCTGATGCAGGTCGAGCGGGTCACCGGCCGGCTGTCCTGGGGCAAGGTGCTGGGCACCGGCGTGGTCAGCGGCGCCTGGCTGGGCGTCTTCATCGGCATGCTGCTCGGGCTGTTCACCGGTGACCTCGGCAAAGCGATCATCGCCGCGATCCCGGCCGGCATTATGTTCGGCCTGATCACCTCGGCTATCCCCTACGCGATGTCCAAGGGCACCAGGGATTTCAGCTCCACCATGCAGCTGGTGGCCGGACGCTACGACGTGCTGTGCGATCCGCAGACCGCGGAGCGGGCGCGGGACATGCTGTCGCGGCTGACCTTGTGACGATCGGTGTGGCCCGGCGGGTGACCGCCGGGGTGGTGCTGGCCGGTGTCGTCGCGACGACGTCGGCCTGCGGTTCCGGCGGTGACGGCCGGACGGTCAGCCTCTACACCCCGGCCAGCGAGACCGGGACGTTCACCGCGGTGGCCAACCGGTGCAACGCCGAACTCGGCGGCCGGTTCCGTATCCAGCAGGTCAGCCTGCCCAAGGCCGCCGACGATCAGCGGCTGCAGTTGGCCCGCCGGCTGACCGGCAACGACCGCACGCTGGACATCATGGCGCTGGACGTGGTGTGGACCGCCGAGTTCGCCGAAGCCGGCTGGGCACTGCCGCTGTCGGCCGATCCGGCCGGCCAGGCCGAGGCCGACGCCGTCGCCGACACCCTGCCCGGGCCGCTGGAAACCGCCAAGTGGGACGGCCGGCTGTTCGCCGCGCCGGTCACCACGAACACCCAAATGCTTTGGTACCGGCCGGATTTGGTGTCCCCGCCGCCGCAGACCTGGGATCAGATGGTCAGCGAGGCCACCCGGCTGCACACCGAGGGCAAGCCCAGCTGGATCGCGGTGCAGGCCAAGGAGTACGAGGGTCTGGTGGTGTGGTTCAACTCGCTGCTGGAAAGTGCCGGCGGCCGGGTGCTCTCCGAAGACGGCAAGACCGTCACCCTCACCGACACCCCCGAACACCGCGCCGCCACCGTCAAAGCGCTGAGCATCATCAAAGCCGTCGCCACCGCCCCGGGCGCGGACCCGTCGGTAACCCAGACCGACGAGGGCACCGCCCGGCTGGCCCTGGAGCAGGGCAAGGCGGCGCTGGAAGTGAACTGGCCCTTCGTGTTTGCCTCGATGTTGGAGAACGCGGTCAAGGGCGGCGTGCCGTTCCTGCCTTTGAAGGACGACCCGCAACTGGCCGGTGCCATCAACAGTGAAGGCACCTTCGCGCCCACCGACGCGCAGTTCGAGGCGGCGTTGGCCGCCAGCCGACAGGTGTTCGCGTTCGCGCCCTACCCGGGTGTGCTCCCGGGGCGGCCGGCCAAGGTCACCCTGGGCGGGCTGAACCTCGCGGTGTCGCCCACCACCCGACACCCGGCCGACGCGTTCGAGGCGGTGCGCTGCATCCGCAGCGAACGCAACCAGCGCTACACCTCCATCGAGGGAGGCCTGCCCGCGGTGCGTACCTCGCTGTACTCCGACCCGGAGTTCCAGAAGAAATACCCGCAATACGCGATCATCCGCGACCAGCTGACCAACGCCGCGGTGCGCCCGGCCACCCCGAACTACCAGGCCATGTCCACCCGCATCTCGTCCACCCTGGCGCCGATCACCCGGATCGACCCGGAACGCACCGCCGACGAACTCACCGACCAGGTCCAAAAAGCCATCGACGGCAAGGGGTTGATCCCGTGACGGTCAGCGCCCCGGTGAGTGCCTCCGCGGCCGCCCCCAGCTCCGATCGCCGCTCGCAGCGCCGGCTGGCCTACTGGCTGATCGCCCCGGCGGTGGTGCTGATGCTGGCGGTGACCGGCTACCCGATCGCCTACGCCTTTTGGCTCAGCCTGCACCGCTCCAACCTGGCCAGCCCGAACGACACCGCGTTCATCGGTCTGGCCAACTACCAGACCATCCTGACCGACAAGTATTGGTGGACAGCGTTTTTCGTCACACTGATCATCACGGTGATCTCGGTGGCCATCGAATTCGTCCTAGGTCTGGCACTGGCGCTGGTGATGCACCGCACCATCTTCGGTAAAGGTCTGGTGCGCACCGCGATCCTGATCCCGTACGGCATCGTCACGGTGGCCGCCTCCTACAGCTGGTACTACGCCTGGACGCCGGGCACCGGCTATCTGGCCAACCTGCTGCCACACGGGAGTGCCCCACTGACACAACAGATTCCGTCGCTGGCGGTCATCATCCTGGCCGAGGTGTGGAAGACGACGCCGTTCTTGGCGCTGCTGCTGCTGGCCGGTCTGGCCCTGGTGCCCGACGATTTGCTCAAGGCCGCGCAGGTCGACGGCGCCGGTGCCTGGACCCGGCTGACCCGGGTGATCCTGCCGCTGATCAAACCGGCCATCCTGGTGGCGCTGCTGTTCCGCACCTTGGACGCGTTCCGGATCTTCGACAACATCTATGTGCTGACTGGTGGTTCCAACGACACCGCGTCGGTATCAATCCTGGGCTACGACAACCTGTTTGGGGCGTTCAACATCGGTTTGGGATCGGCGATCAGCGTGCTGGTGTTCGTCTCGGTGGCAATCATCGCGTTCATCTTCATCAAACTGTTCGGGGCGGCGGCCCCCGGCGCCGACGGTGAGGCGCGTTGATGGCCGAGGTGGGCAGCGGGCGGCGCGCGACGGGCTGGGCCGTCATCAACACCCTGGTGCTGGCGTATGCGCTGCTGCCGGTGCTGTGGATCCTGAGCCTGTCGTTGAAGTCGACCGCAACGGTCAAGGACGGCAAGCTGATTCCGTCGTCGATCACCCTGGAGAACTACCGGGGCATCTTTCGCGGGAACGTGTTCAGCTCGGCGCTGATCAACTCCATCGGCATCGCGCTGATCACCACCGTCATCGCCGTCCTCATCGGCGGGATGGCCGCCTACGCGGTGGCCCGGCTGGATTTCCCCGGCAAGCGGCTGCTCATCGGTGCGGCACTACTGATTGCGATGTTCCCGCAAATCTCTTTGGTGACACCGCTTTTCAACATCGAACGTCAGGTCGGCCTGTTCGACACCTGGCCGGGCCTGATCCTGCCGTACATCACCTTCGCGCTGCCGCTGGCGATCTACACGCTGTCGGCGTTCTTCCGGGAGATCCCGTGGGATCTGGAGAAGGCCGCCAAGATCGACGGCGCCACCCCGGGGCAGGCGTTTCGCCGGGTGATCGCCCCGCTGGCCGCGCCCGGCATCGTCACCGCGGCGATCCTGGTGTTCATTTTCGCCTGGAACGACCTGCTGCTGGCGTTGTCGCTGACCGCCACCAAGGCCGCGATCACCGCGCCGGTGGCGATCGCGAACTTCACCGGCAGCTCCCAATTCGAGGAGCCGACCGGCTCGATCGCCGCCGGCGCGATGGTCATCACCATCCCGATCATCGTGTTCGTGCTCATCTTCCAACGACGGATCGTCGCCGGGCTGACCTCCGGCGCGGTGAAGGGTTAAGGGTTAACGGTATGGCCGAGATCGTTCTGGACCACGTCACCAAGCAGTACCCGGACGGCGCGACGCCGGTGAAGGACCTGTCGCTGACCATCGCCGACGGCGAGTTCGTCATCCTGGTCGGGCCGTCCGGCTGCGGAAAGTCCACCACCCTCAACATGATCGCCGGCCTGGAGGACATCACCTCCGGGGAGCTGCGCATCGGCGGCCAGCGGGTCAACGAGCTGGCCCCCCGCGACCGGGACATCGCGATGGTGTTCCAGTCCTACGCGCTCTACCCGCACATGACGGTGCGGCAGAACATCGCCTTCCCGCTGACCCTGGCCAAGCTGAGCCGCGGCGAGATCGACGCGCAGGTCGCCGAGACCGCGAAAATCCTCGACCTGGCCGAGCTGCTTGACCGCAAGCCGTCCCAGCTCTCCGGCGGGCAGCGCCAGCGGGTCGCCATCGGCCGGGCGATCGTCCGCAACCCCAAGGCGTTCCTGATGGACGAGCCGCTGAGCAACCTGGACGCCAAACTGCGCGTGCAGATGCGCGCCGAGATCGCCCGGCTGCAGCAGCGGCTGGGCACCAC
>CAYPTG010000109.1:0-7597 GCA_964413455.1 uncultured Mycobacterium sp.
TATTCGTCGATCAGTCCGGGGACAGCGGGTAGCCGAATCTCACCGGTGACGGCTGCCCTGCGGTGCAGGCGAGCGACCATCGCCTTGCGTAGCCGGCCGTGCTCGACAGCGTTTGACGGGTTGCTCACCGGTTCCTTTTACACGACGCCGAGGTGTGTTTTCCAGCTACCATCCCGGACGGGCTAGAATTCATTGATGACCACGACGCTTTCGGCCACCGACGCGCAACGTCGCGAATTCTGGCGTGAGCTGTGCCCGACCATGTCGATCGAAGACGGCAAGCCCACCGCGTCGGCCGCCCTGGGCGACACCGACCCGATGATCGTCAACCTCAAGCGCGAGGGTTACGTCCAGGAGCCCGGGGTGCTCCCCGAGTCGTTGACCGCGCCGATCCGGGACACGGTGACGACGTTCTATCGGCTGGGGATTCCGCTGCCGTTCGCTTTTGTCTACGACGAGTTGTGGTTGGCATTCCAGAGCCTTTCGACGTTTCTGAACGCTTCGCTCGGCGAGGACTACCGGGCGCTGCCCGACTTCTGGGTCTGGCATGTCAACCCGCAGGAGGACGCCGCAGGTTGGGGGCCGCACCGCGACCGGGTGCAACCCACCCTCGATGCCGACAATTCACCGCACACGTTGACCGTATGGCTGCCGTTCAGTGATGCCACACCGCTCAACGGATGTATGTATGTGCTGCCGGCCCACCGCGATGACCGCTTTGTCGAACGTCGATGGGACGGCGAAGACAACAACACGGTCTACAACCCCCAGGACATCCGGGCGTTACCCGCGACCGCCGGCAGCATGCTGGCCTGGAATCAGGCGGTGCTGCACTGGGGTGGCCGCGGCAGCCGGCTGGGCGCCGCTCCCCGGGTCAGCGCCGCCTTCGAGTTCCAGCGGGCCGACCGTCCGCCGTTCAATACTCCGCTGCTCGATCCCCACCGGATGCCGACGTTCACCGAACGACTCGGGCTGATCGGCAAGCAGGTTTTGCAGTACCGGCACATGTACCCGCTGTCCGATGACGTCGCCGGGATCGCGACGACGCTTTTCCAGCGGTATATGCCAGGGGCCGTGGTGGAGGTTCGGGAGTCCACCGCATCGGTTTAGACAGGACGCTGACCGAACTTAGCCGGCTGGCGTGCCCAGCCTGCGGACAAACATCACAGCCACCGCCAGGGACAGCACTCCGACCATTGCGGACATAAGCAATCCGGTGGTCAGGCCGAGCGGCAACAGGGTGACCGCGGCCAGTGCGGCGCCGAGTTCACGTCCGCCGGCGGTCACTCCGGAGGCCACACCCTCTTTGCCGGTCATGGCCCGAACAAGTCCGGCCGCAGAAGTACTGGGCACCACGAATCCCCACCCGACGCCGAGGACCACCAACGCGGGCCAGAACCAGGCGTAGCGCTCGAACAAGTACGGCACCGGCAGCACGCTGAGCACCAGCAGAACCGATCCGATGATCATCGTCTTCCGAATGCCCAGTGCGTGTTGCACACGACCGGCGGCCAGCGCTCCGACGAGGTTGCCGCCGGCAAGCGGAAGCAGAGCCACGCCGGCGGCCAGCGGCGTCATTCCCAGCCGCTCCTGCAACCCGATGCTGATGATGTACAGGGGTCCGAAAAACGCCGCTGTGCCGATGACGGTGACTACCGCGTTACCGCTGAACGGTCCATCACGCAGTTGTGCCAGCGGCAGCATCGGCTCGGTGGCACGACGTTCCACGGCGACGAACACCCCTGCGAGCCCGGCAGCGAGCACGACTGCGGCAAGGGTCTGCCACCAGTGCAGATGAGGCACCGAGTGCGCGGTGAACACGACGACACCTAGCAGCAGGATCATCACGCTCATGCCCGGGATGTCGATAGCGCGGGTCGAGGCGGCGATCCGCGGAAACACCAGCCACCCTGCGGCGACGACAACCACACCAAGCCCGCCGACCACGAGGAACGCCCACCGCCACGACCACGCGGACACGATGGCGCCGCACACCACCGGTCCTAACGCGGCGCCAAGTGCGTTGGCACCCGCCCAGATACCGATCACATGCCCGAGCCGACGTGGCTCATCCCGGTAGATGTACTCGATCAACGCCAGCGCGGCCGGCAGCACGAGCGCGGCTCCGGCCCCTTCACCGAACGTCCCGACAATCACCCAGGCACCCGAGGTAGCACCGGCAGCCACCGCCGAGAATGCGGCGAAGACGACCACGCCTAGGGCGAAGATGCGGTGTGCACCAAAGCGATCGGCCAACGCACCACCGGGCAGGGCGAACATCGCGAACGCCAGCGTGTAGCCCGCCAACACCCACGACACCGAGGCATCCGACAGAGACAGATCAGCCCTGATCGACGGGATCATGATGTTGAGGCCCGAGGTCAACAACAGGACCAGAAATGTGCCCGCGCTGGCGCCGGCCACCACTATCGGCTTCGACCGCGCCAGGCCACCGATGGTCGCAGTCGGTGTCGCCGGGTCAGCTGCCATTTCCCTCATTCTCCCCCGCGACAGCGGGAAGAAGGTGCGGCGACGCGCCTCAGCCCGCTTCCTGCGCCGGCTTGGCCGCCGGGGCCGACAGCGTCGCGTAGAGCTCGCTGCCCAGCGCCTCCCGCGCCGCCCGGGAGGCCGGGGCGGTGATCGCGAACACGTCGATCACCGACGAGCCCAACGTGGTGATCTTCGCCCAGGAGATATCAGCCCCGGCCCGCTCGAACACCGCGGTGAGCGCCGCCAGCAGCCCGGGTCGGTCGCTGGCCCGGACCTCGACCAGTTGCCGGCCGGGCGCAGCACCGTCATCGTGCCAGAGCACCCGCGGCGGTGCGGGCGCACCGGCCGGCACCGCGGGCTTGGACTCCCCGGCCCGCCCGGTGGGGTGTTGGGCGGCTTCCCGGTCGCGTTTCTGCAGAGATCCGACGGCATCCAGCTGACCGTCGAGAGCCAGGATGAATTGCTGACGCAGTAGTTCGGCCGCCGGTGGGGCGCCGAAGTGCGGTGACACCACGAAGGTGTTGATGGCTGTGACCTGACCGTCCTGCACGGCGCTGTTGACCGACGCCGAATGCACCCGCAGCGCGTTGAGCGCCAGCACGCCGGCTGCTTTGGAGAGCAGACCGCGCCGGTCCGGGGCGATCATCGTCACCGCGAAGGTGTGCGGAGACCCGTGGGCCACCATCTCCACATGCACCGCGCCGTCGCGGGCCAGCAGAAGATGTTCTTCGGCAATGGGTTCCGGTTGCGGTTCGGGCTCCCCGGCCATCAGTGCGCGGCAGCGCCGAACCAGATCGCCGATCAGGGTGGACTTCCAGTCCCCCCACACCCCCGGCCCGGTGGCCAGCGAATCCGCTTCGGCCAGCGCATGCAGCAGCTCCAGCAGCACCGGGTCACCGTCGATGGCGTCGACGACGCCGCTGATGATCGCCGGATCCTGCAGATCCCGGCGAGTGGCCACGGTGGCTAGCAGCAGATGGTGGCGCACGATGGCCGCCAAAGTCCTGACGTCCGAAGGCCATAACCCCAGCCGCTCCCCCACCCGGGTGGCCAGCTCGGCGCCGATGACGCTGTGGTCGCCGCTGCGGCCCTTGCCGATGTCGTGCAGTAGAGCACCCAGCACCAGCAGATCCGGCCGTGATACCCGGGTAGTGAAAGCGCTTGCCCGGCAGACGGTTTCGACGAGGTGGCGATCGACGGTCCAGGTGTGCACCTGGTCGCGCGGTGGAAGATCCCGCACCGCACCCCATTCCGGGAAGAGCCGGCCCCACAGGCCTGTGCGGTCCAGCGCCTCGACGGTGTTCACCACAGTGGGCCCGGCGGTCAGCAGGACCAGCAGGTTGTCCAGCGCTTCCCGTGGCCAGGGCGCGCGCAGTTCCGGTGCGCTGTCGGAGAGCCGGGTCAGCGTCGATGTCGCGATGGGGATGCCGGTGGACGCCGAGGCGGCGGCCACCCGAAGGACCAGGCCGGGCTCGCGGTGCGGCCGGGCGTCACGGGCCAGGATCACCTCGCCGGCGTACTCGACCACGCCCTCGTCGAGTGGGCGGCGAACCGGGCGTCGCAGCACCGCCAGGCCGCGCCGCGGCAGGGCGTTGGCGGCGGTGCGCACACCGGCGTCGACGTAGTAGCTGACCGTGCGCGCGGCGTCGGAGAGCATCCGGGCCAGGTCGAACCGGTCACCGATGCGCAGCGCGGCACCGATTTCGTCGGCGTACTGGGCCAGCAGCTGGTCGCGGCCACGCTTGGACACCCGGTGCAGTTCGGTCCGAACGTTGATCAGCGACAGGTGCGCCACCTGCAGCGAGCCGGCCGGCGACTCGGCGGCCACGCTCGGGTACACATCGGCCAGCTGCGCCAGCGCCAGCGCGTTGAGCAGCTGGATATCGCGCAGCCCGCCCATGCCGGCTTTCAGGTCGGGTTCGGCCCGGTGCGCGATTTGCCCGCTGCGCTGCCATCGGGCCTTGGTTTGCTCCACCAGCGCCTCAAAACGCGAGGCGATCCCGGACCGCCACTGCCGGCGGGCACCGTCGATCAGCTGACCGGACAGCGTTTCGTCGCCGGCGATGTGCCGGGCCTCCAACATCGCCAGTCCGGCGGAGATGTCCGACCCCGCTACCTGCAACGCCTCCGCCACCGTTCGCACGCTGTGGTCCAGACGAATGTTGGCGTCCCACAACGGATACCACAGCATCTCGGCGACCTGACTCACCGATTCGGCGGGCATGTCGTCGTGCAGCAGCATCAGGTCGAGGTCGGAATAGGGCACCATTTCGCGGCGGCCCAAGCCGCCGGTCGCGACGATGGCGAAGCCGCTGTCCGGCGTGATGCCGATCTCAGCGGCCTTGGTGACCAGCCACAGCTCATGCAAGTCGAGCAGCGCCTCCCGCAACGACACCGCATCCAGCCGGCGCTGCCCGCCGTCGAGCAGTTGCCGGCTGGCGGCGGCGAGATCGGTTGCCGGATGCGGTGATTCCGCCGCCGGAGGCTGCCACCTCCCGGCGGCGGAATCACTGCTGCGTCTGCTCATCGCGATGCTCGACGCCTTAGAGCGCGTCGGAGCCCCGTTCCCCGGTGCGGACCCGGACGATGGCGTCGACCGGGCTGACCCACACCTTGCCGTCACCGATCTTGCCGGTGCGGGCGGCGGCAACGATGACGTCGACAACCTTGTCCACCGCGACGTCGTCGACGACGACCTCGACGCGGACCTTCGGAACGAAGTCCACGGCATATTCGGCACCGCGGTACACCTCGGTGTGGCCCTTCTGCCGCCCGTAGCCCTGGACCTCGCTGACCGTCATGCCCAGAACGCCTAACTCTTCCAGACCGGTCTTGACGTCTTCCAGCGTGAACGGCTTGATGATCGCAGTGATCAGCTTCATATTTCCTATACCTCCGCGCTTGTGCGTGGAAAGACCGAGCTGGTGCCGGCCACCGCGAAGTCGTACGCGGTTTCCGCGTGTTCGGCTTCGTCGATACCGGCCGCCTCGGCTTCACGGTCAAGCCGCAGTCCGATGGTGTGTTTGACGAGCAAAGCCAAGATAGCGGTGCCGATGGCCGAGTAGCCCAGAACCGCGAACGCCCCTTCGGCCTGTCGGATCAGTTGATCCATGCCGCCGCCGTAGAACAGGCCGTCGACCGCGGCCGGAGCCTCCTTGGTGGCGACCAGCCCGACCATCAGCGTTCCGACCAAACCACCGACCAGGTGCACGCCCACCACGTCCAGCGAGTCGTCGAAGCCGAACTTGAACTTCAGCCCGACCGCCAGTGCGCAGAGGATGCCGGCGACCGCACCGATCGCCAGGGCGCCGAGCACATTCACCGATGAGCAGGACGGGGTGATGGCAACCAGGCCGGCCACCACACCGGAGGCCGCGCCCAGCGAGGTGCCGTGCCCGTCACGGATGCGCTCGGTGAGCAGCCAGCCCAGCATCGCCGCAGCCGTGGCGACGGTGGTGGTGATGAAGGTGGCCCCGGCCACCCCGTTGGCACCCACCGCCGACCCGGCGTTGAACCCGTACCAGCCGAACCACAGCAGGCCCGCGCCGAGCATCACGAACGGCAGGTTGTGCGGCCGCATCGGCGTTGCCGGCCAGCCCAGGCGCTTGCCCAGCACCAGCGACAGCACCAGAGCGGCGATGCCGGCGTTGATGTGCACGGCGGTGCCGCCGGCGAAGTCGACTGCTTTGAGTTTGTTGGCGATCCAGCCGCCGGTCTCGGCGGTGCCCCCGTCGAAGGAGAACACCCAGTGCGCCACCGGGAAGTAGACGAACGTCGCCCACAGCGCGGCGAAGGCCAGCCAACCACCGAATTTGAGGCGGTCGGCGACGGCACCGGAGATCAGCGCGACGGTGATGATGGCGAACATCAGCTGGAACGACGCGAACACCGTCATCGGAATCGTCCCGGCCAGCGGGACCGCTACCTCGGGGTCGGTCGCGGCGAGTTGTGCGTAGGTGCCGCCGATCAGGCCCCTGAGTCCGAAGTACTGGCTCGGGTCGCCGAACAGGCCGAACTTGTCGTTGCCGAAGGCCATTGAGAAGCCGTAGAGCACCCAGAGCACGGTGACCACGCCCATGGCGCTGATGCTCATCATGATCATGTTCAGTACGCCTCGGGCGCGCACCATGCCGCCGTAGAAGAATGCCAGTCCTGGTGTCATCAGCAGCACGAGCGCGGCGCTCGCAAGCAGCCATGCTGTGTCACCGGTGTCCGGCACCCCCATCACAGGGAATTGGTCCACTCGCTGTTCCTTCCTGTCTGTCGCCGTCGACCGGCGACTCGCAAGGAACATTGCGCAGCGGTTGTTTCCACGTCCGCACCACGGTGTTTCGTCTAAGTGAACGGATGGGCGAGCGGAGTTTCGCTGTTGTTACGTGCTGTGGGTTCAGCCGCACGACGATCAAGCGGCGAAGCCGCGTTGAGGAGTGCGGCAATCAGACCTAGCGACGTTCTAGCCCAGCAGGGCGTCGACGAACGCGGCCGGCTCGAAGGGGGCCAGGTCGTCGGGACCTTCGCCGAGCCCGACCAGCTTCACCGGAACGCCGAGCTCCTGCTGCACCCGGAAGACGATGCCGCCCTTGGCCGTTCCGTCGAGTTTGGTCAGCACCACCCCGGTGATGTCGACGACGTCGGCAAACACCCGGGCCTGGGTCAGCCCGTTCTGCCCGATGGTGGCGTCGAGCACCAGCAGCACCTCGTCGACGGCGGCGGCCCGTTTTTCCATCACCCGCTTGACCTTGCCCAGCTCGTCCATCAGGCCGGTCTTGGTGTGCAGCCGGCCGGCGGTGTCGATGACCACCACGTCGGCCCCCGAGGAGATGCCGGTGTCGACGGCGTCGTAGGCCACCGACGCCGGGTCGGCGCCTTCGGGGCCGCGCACCACTTCCGCGCCGACCCGGGAGGCCCAGGCCTGCAGCTGGTCGGCAGCCGCGGCCCGAAAGGTGTCGGCCGCACCGAGCACCACCCGGCGGCCGTCGGCGACCAGTACCCGGGCCAGCTTGCCGACGGTGGTGGTCTTGCCGGTGCCGTTCACGCCCACCACGAGCACGACCGCGGGCCGGCCCTCCAGACGCTGCACCGCCAGGCTCCGGTCCAGGGTCGGGTC
>CAYPTG010000110.1:0-7562 GCA_964413455.1 uncultured Mycobacterium sp.
GCCGATGTCCATACCGCGGTATTGCTGCATCGCGTCGGCGTTGACGATCTCACCGCCGACCCGCTGCGCGACCTCCAGTGCCAGTTGGGATTTGCCGGTGCCGGTGGGGCCGATGATCGCGATCGGCCGGATCATGGGGCGGGGGTCCAGGTTCCGATGAAGTAGCCGACGCCGTAGGGCGCTCCGCTGGCCAGCTGCACCGCGGCCGACGGCTGCGGTGCCAGCCCGGCCAGGATCTGGTAGCCGACCCGACCGAGGATGACCTCAGGCAGGACGGCCAGCGCCGCAGAGTCCCCGGCGGCCAGCGCACGATCGAGGGCGGCCTGCACCGGTTCGGTGTCCGGCTGGTAGCCGCCCGGTGCGGACGGGGTCAACGTGTTGGCGCCATCGGCCACCACCAGTACGCCGACGGGGTCTGTGCTGCCGTCGATTTCGGTGCGTAGCGCCGCACCCAGGGCCAGCGCAGCACCGGCGCTGTGGCCCGCTGCATACATCCGGACGTAGACACTGCCTTGCGGGTTGACCTGTCCGCGCAGCCAGCCGGCGAACAGGGCGGCCGCCGGCAGTGCGCTGACCGGAACTCTGGGGTCAGGACACAGCGCGACCGGCAGGTCCACCCCGTAGCCGGCGAAGGTGCCCCGGTGCGCCGGTTCGATGAGCTGGTCGGCCGGGCCCACCCCCACGGCGATCCAGCGTTGCGGCAGGGTGGCGGCTGCCGTCCGTGCGGCGGCGGTGAATTCTGCGACTTCGTCGGCGGCCGCACCCGCCAACTCGGGTACCAGCACCGGCGCGGCGGGAGTCAGTGCGATGGCCGCCAACACAGCCCCCACGCTAGCCCGGTGGAAAAGTCGGGCAGCGGCGGGCGCTCACCTGGTTCAATACCCAGATGGCTCCGGCAGCTCCCAAACCCGTCCCCCGGCCAGGACCGCCCCGGCCGCAGGCATCCACGCCCCATATCCCGGTGGTCGCAGCCAGTGACCCGCACCGGTTCGGGCGAGTCGCCGACGACGGCACGGTATATCTGGTCACCGCCGCCGGGGAACGGATGATCGGCTCCTGGCAAGCCGGTGAACCGGACGCCGCCTTCGCTCACTTCGGGCGCCGCTTCGATGACTTGGTCACCGAGATCACGTTGATGGAAGCCCGGCTGGCGTCAGGCACCGGTGACGCCCGCAAGATCAAGGCCGCTGCCGCGGCGTTGGCCGAGTCTTTGCCCACCGCAGCCGTTCTCGGTGATGTGGACGCGCTGGCGGCCCGACTGACGGCGATCGCCGAACACGCCGAAGAGTCCGCCCAGGCTGAACGGGCGCGCCGTGAGGAACAACGCGCGGCGCAGACCGCCCGCAAGGAGGCGCTGGCGGCCGAGGCCGAGGATCTGGCCGCCAACGCCACCCAGTGGAAGGCCTCCGGTGACCGGATGCGGGCGATCGTTGAAGAGTGGCGCACGATCACCGGTTTGGACCGCAAAACCGACGACGCGTTGTGGAAGCGCTATTCGGCGGCCCGGGATGCCTTCAACCGCCGCCGCGGGGCTCATTTCGCCGAGCTGGACCGCGAACGTGCCGGCGCCAAGGAAGCCAAGGAGCGGCTCTGCAAGCGGGCAGAGGAGCTGGCCGATTCCACCGACTGGGGTCCCACCGCGGGTGCCTTCCGTGACCTGCTCACCGAGTGGAAAGCGGCGGGACGGACGGCCAAGGACACCGATGAGGCGCTGTGGCAGCGGTTCAAGGCCGCCCAGGACCGCTTTTTCACCGCCCGCAACGCGGTCAACGCCGAACGTGACGCCGAGTTCCGGGCCAACGGCGAGGCCAAGGAGAAACTGCTGGCCGAGGCCGAGAAGATCGACACAGCCAACCTCAAATCGGCCCAGGCCGCGTTGCGCACGATCACCGACAAGTGGGATGCCATCGGGAAGGCACCCAGGGACAGCTCCGCCGAGCTTGAGCGCCGGCTTCGGTTGGTGGAGAAGAAGATCCGCGACGCGGCAGACGTCGGGCAGGTCGATCCGGAGGCCCAGGCCCGCGCCGCGCAGTTCGGCGCTCGGGCCGAGCAGTTCGAGCGCCAGGCCGAGAAAGCGGCGGCCGCTGGCCGCGACAAGGAGGCCGCCGAGGCGCGGGCCAGCGCCGCGCAGTGGCGGGAGTGGGCCGACGCCGCCGCGCAGGCGGTAGCGCGTAAGCGCTAGTTTTCTTCGGGCCGCTCCAGCCCGTCCAGCAGCGACTTCGACTCCCGTTCGGCGGCGTCCTGCCGGCGTTGGGCCTCGGCTGCCAACTGCACCGCGGTGCGGGTCCACACCACCCGCGCCCAGTGAAAAGCCAGCAATACCACGGTGATCCAGGCCAGAATCAGACCGATCCCCGGGCCGGGTTGCCCCGCCGCGACGGTCTGCCGCGACCACACCGCCAGCAGGCCTGCGGCACTGCCCACGGCGCTGCCGGCCAGCGCGATCCAGGCCAGCGTCCAGCGCCGGGTGATCAGCGCAAGCATGGAGAAGCCGACCCCGAACACCAGCGTCAGCCAGCAGAAGATGCGGTGCGGCAAGGCAACTCGGGCGTTGATCGCTGCCTCGTCGCCCATCAGGACATCGACACCTCGGACCGCGCCGGTGTGCGGCAGGATGAATGACACCAGCAGCACGAAAACCAGGACCGCGACCACCACTGCCCGTGCGCCGGGCTCGATTTCGCCGGCAACTCGCCGCTCGGCGGCCTCCAGGTCGGCCCGGTAGGCCTCGAATTCGTCGGGTGCTCCGGTCATCGCGCACATCCTGGTGTGGAGGACAAAGGTTCGGCGGCCGGCGCGCCCATCGACGGCAGCCCCAGGCCGACGGTTTGCGGGCGCCGGCCCGCGGCGTGCGCGTCCCCGGCTCGGGTACGTCGGTGGGCCAACAACGGGGCGTCGGCGATCAGGTGGTGCGGTGCGGCCCCGGTGATCGTGGTGGTGACGACGTCACCGGGGCGCGCCTGCGTGCTGCCGGGAGTGAAGTGCACCAGGCGTCCGTCCCTGGCCCGCCCGGTCATCCGGGCGGTCGCGGCGTCTTTGCGCCCTTCCCCGGTGGCCACCAGCAACTCCACGGCGCTGCCGACCAGGGCCTGGTTTCCCTCCAGGGAAATGCTCTCCTGCAGGTCGATCAGCCGTTGATAACGTTGCTGGACAACCTCTTTCGGTAACTGACCGTCCAGGTCGGCGGCCGGGGTGCCGGGCCGGCGGGAGTACTGGAAGGTGAAGGCGGCCGCGAACCGGGCCCGGCGCACGACGTCGAGAGTGGCCTGGAAGTCGTCCTCGGTTTCGCCGGGGAAGCCGACGATGATGTCGGTGGTGATGGCCGCGTGCGGCATCGCCGCTCGCACCCGGTCCAGGATCCCCAGGTACTTCTCGGCGCGGTAGGAGCGCCGCATCTCACGTAGTACCCGGTCCGACCCGGATTGCAGCGGCATATGCAGGGCCGGGCAGACATTGGGGGTCTGCGCCATCGCCTCAATGACATCGTCGGTGAATTCGGCCGGATGCGGCGAGGTGAAACGCACCCGCTCCAGGCCGTCGATGCGGCCGCATTCACGCAGCAGGGCGGCAAACGCACCACGATCCCGGGGGGTCTGGGGGTCGGCGAACGACACCCCGTAGGCGTTGACGTTCTGCCCCAGCAGCGTCACTTCCAGCACGCCCTGGTCTACCAGGGAGCGCACCTCGGCCAGGATGTCGGCGGGGCTGCGGTCCAGTTCCTTGCCGCGCAGCGACGGCACGATGCAGAAGGTGCAGGTGTTGTTGCAGCCGACGGAGATGGAAACCCATGCCGCATAGGCGGATTCGCGGGAAGCGGGCAATGCCGAGGGGAACTCGCGCAGCGCCTCGGTGATCTCCACCTGTGCCGTGCGGTTGTGCCGGGCCCGCTCCAACAGGACGGGCAGCGAGCCGATGTTGTGGGTGCCGAAGACCACGTCGACCCACGGGGCCCGGGCCAGCACGTCGTCGCGGTCCTTTTGGGCCAGGCAGCCGCCGACGGCGATCTGCATGTCCGGGTCGGCCTGCTTGCGCGGCGCCAGGTGGCTGATGTTGCCGTACAACTTGTTGTCGGCATTCTCCCGCACCGCGCAGGTGTTGAACACCACGACATCGGCATCGGCATCATCGGCGGCCCGCTGGTACCCGGCGGCCTCCAACAGTCCGGCCAACCGCTCGGAATCGTGGACGTTCATCTGGCAGCCGTAGGTACGCACCTGATAGGTACGGGCGGTATCGCGGTTCTGGCGCAGCGCCGATGTCACGCATCCATGGTACGGAGGGGGCCGCGACGTCGCGGAGCGCGATCTTGTTTCTATCCGCGCTTGCTTTCTATCCCGCGCGAGTTGAGCAAAACCCCGATAGGGTCGGCCCATGGTTGCGGCTGGGGCAGTGCCGATGATCTCGATCAAGGGCGTCAACAAGCACTACGGCACCCTGCATGTGCTCAAGGACATCAACCTCGACATCGACCGCGGCCAGGTCGTGGTGGTGCTCGGGCCGTCCGGCTCGGGCAAGTCGACGTTGTGCCGCACCGTCAACCGGCTGGAGACAATCGATTCCGGGACGATCGCGATCGACGGAGAAGTGATCCCGGCCGAGGGCCGCAAGCTTGCCCAGCTACGTTCCGACGTGGGCATGGTGTTCCAGTCGTTCAACCTGTTCGCGCACAAAACCATCCTGGAGAACGTGATGCTGGCGCCGGTCAAGGTGCGCAAGCTCGCCAAGGGTGAGGCCCGCGAGCACGCGATGTCGCTGCTGGAGCGTGTTGGTGTGGCCAGCCAAGCCGACAAGTATCCGGCTCAGCTCTCCGGCGGACAGCAACAGCGGGTGGCGATCGCCCGCTCGCTGGCGATGCGGCCGAAGGTGATGCTGTTCGACGAGCCGACCAGTGCGCTGGACCCGGAAATGATCAACGAGGTGCACGCGGTGATGACATCGCTGGCCGGCGAGGGCATGACGATGGTGGTGGTCACCCACGAGATGGGCTTCGCTCGCCGGGCGGCCAACCGGGTGGTGTTCATGGCCGACGGCAGCGTGGTCGAGGACGCCGAACCCGAGGAGTTCTTCTCCAACCCCAGTTCGGCCCGCGCTCGGGACTTCCTCGGCAAGATCCTGAGCCACTAGAGCCATGCGGTCAGCGATGCGGACGTTGCCGGCGCGCCTCGCCATGCTTGCCGCGCTGGGCGTGGCGTTGATGCTCGCGCTCTCCGGCTGCGGCAGTTCGTCGAACACGATCACCATCGGCACCAAGTTCGACCAGCCCGGTCTGGCGGTGAAAAAACCCGACGGCTCCCTGGCCGGGTTCGACGTCGACGTCGCCACCTACGTCGCCGGGAAACTCGGTTACCACCCGGACCAGATCACCTGGAAGGAATCCCCGTCCGGGCAGCGCGAGACGTTGATCCAGAACGGCCAGGTCGACTACATCGTGGCGACCTATTCGATCACCGATGCCCGCAAGGCGAAGGTGACGTTCGCCGGGCCGTACCTGGACACCGGCCAGAGCCTGCTGGTGCGCGCCGACAACACCGACATCACCGGTCCGGAATCGCTGGCCAACCACAAACGGCTGTGCTCGGTATCCGGATCGACTCCCGCGCAGCTCATCAAGGACAAATACCCCGGGGTGCAGTTGCAGCAGTACGACACCTATCCGGCATGTATCGAGGCGCTGCGCAACGGCGCCGTCGACGCGGTCAGCACCGACGAGACGATCCTGGCCGGGTTCTCCGCCCAGTCCCCCGGCGTCTTCAAGATCGTCGGTAAGCCGTTCTCGGTCGAGAAATACGGCATCGGGCTGCGCCGCGGCAATCTGGACCTGCGCACCAAGATCAACGACGCCATCGTCGAGATGCAGCGCGACGGCAGCTGGAAGGCGGCCTTCGACCGTAATCTTGGTCCGGCCGGAATCGCCGCTCCCCCGCCCCCAGCGTTGGACACCGACGTCGACGGTGCGGCGACGCAGCAGGTGAACATCCTGGGTACCTACGGCGCAATGATCATCAAAGCGTTCCTGACCACCATCAAGCTGGCCGCGCTGTCGGCAATCGGAGCGTTGCTCCTGGGCACGCTGGTGGCCGCGATGCGACTCTGCCCGGTGCCGATCCTCAACCGGTTGGGCAGCATCTACGTCAATGTCGTCCGCAACACCCCGTTGACGCTGATCATCCTGTTCTGTTCGTTCGGTCTGGCACAAACGCTGGGGATGACGCTGGCCGACTCGAAGTCGCCGACGTCGATCACCGACAGCAACTTCCGGCTGGCGGTGCTGGGCCTGTCGGTCTACACCGCGGCATTCGTGTGCGAGACGATCCGTGCCGGGGTGAACACGGTGCCGATGGGCCAGGCCGAAGCGGCCCGCTCGTTGGGGTTGACATTCGGACAGAATCTGCGGATTGTGTTGCTGCCCCAGGCATTTCGGGCGGTGATCATCCCGCTGGGATCAGTGCTGATCGCATTGATCAAGAACACCACGATCGCCTCGGCCATCGGGGTGGCCGAGGCGGCGCTGCTGATGAAAGAAATGATCGAGAACACCGCGGCGCTGCTGGTCGTCGGCAGCATCTTCGCTTTCGGGTTCCTGCTGCTGACCCTGCCGCTGGGGCTGCTGTTCGGTGCACTGGGCAAACGATGGGCGGTGGCACGGTGAGTTCGTCGGTCCTGTTCGACGTTCCCGGGCCGCGGGCCGTCGCCCGTAACCGGGTGATCTCCTGGGTGACCCTGGCGGTACTGGCGCTGGCGGGCTGGGCGGTGGTCGACAAGTTGGCCGCCAAGGGCCAGCTAGCCGCGTCCGAGTGGCAACCGTTCACCACCGTCGACCTCTGGAAAACCTATGTGCTGCCGGGCATTATCGGCACACTGACCGCCGCCGCGCTGTCGATTGTGCTGGCGCTGATCCTGGGTCTGCTGCTCGGCGTCGGCCGGTTGTCCCCGGTACCGGCGATCAATCGGACCTGCGGGGTGATCGTCGAGTTCTTCCGGGCCGTGCCGGTGCTGATCATGATGATCTTCGCCTACTTCTTCTTCGCCGTTTACGGGTTGTTCCCGTCCAGCCAGCTGCCACTGGCCGGTGTGGTGACCGGTCTGACGCTGTACAACGGTGCGGTGATCGCCGAGGTCGTGCGCTCCGGTGTCAGTTCCCTGCCGCGCGGCCAGCATGAGGCGGCCTCCGCGCTCGGGATGAGCTGGGGCCAGACCATGCGGTCAGTGCTGCTGCCGCAGGCCATCACGTCGATGCTGCCGGTGCTGGTGTCGCAGTTGGTGGTGGTGCTCAAGGACACCGCGATCGGCTATCAGATCACCTACTTGGAGATGGTTCGTCAGGGCACAGTGGTCGGTTCGATGTACGGCAACTTCGTCCCGGCGCTGATTGTCATCGCGGTGTTGATGATCGCGATGAACTTCGCGCTGTCGGCGGCGGCCACCCGGCTGGAACGGCGGCTGCGGCGCTCCGACCGGGCACCGGAGCCTCTGGAGGCTCAGGCCCTCGAAGAGGGTGGTGCACCGAGTGTGCTGGTGGAGCCCGGCGACTGAGCTAGCCGGGTGACGATGCGGCGCAGCGC
>CAYPTG010000111.1:0-7554 GCA_964413455.1 uncultured Mycobacterium sp.
GTCGACGGTGTGCGGCCGAAACGCGTTGCGCACCTCCGGCCGGTTGAACGCCACCCGCACCGTCGGCTGCGGGCGCCCGTCGGCGTCGACGTATCGGTGGTAGGTGATGTCGGTGAGGTCGCCAAAGCCGTCGACCGTGGTCCACAGATCGGGGTTGAACGGGTTGTCGTTCACGGCATGAAGGTACGGCATCGACACGTCGGGTCGACCGACGCCGTCACGCCCCTCACATCCGCACCCCCGCCGAATGCAGCGCATCCAGCAGCCCGGTGGGTCGTCGGCCGGTGGGCAGCGGGTCCACCAACGCGAACGAACAGCCAAGGGCGCGGGCGGCGCCGTCGTTCTCCTCGCTGTCACCGACCATCAGCGTGTACTCGGCATCGACGCCCAGCCGGTCCAGCGCGGCGATGAAGATCCGCGGATCGGGTTTGACCGCGCCCACCTCGTAGGACAGCACGAACTCGTCGGGCCCGACGCCGAGACCGGCGAACGTCTGGCGGATATCCCAGGAAATGTTGGACACCACCGCGCTCGGCACGCCGACGCCGCGTAGCCCGGCGAGCACCTCGGCGGTGTCCGGGTAGGGCGTCCAGGAGGCCGGGTCGATCACCCGCCGGTAGAGCGCCTGCGCGTGCCGGTCGGCCAGCCCGGAGGTGTGCAGCACATGCAGGTAAGCCTCGCGGTGCAGCTGCGGCTCCAGATCGCGGCGCAGCCAGGCCCGGTACACATCGTCGGGCATCGTCACCCCCGGACCAGTGGGGTGGGTCAGCCGTTCCATCAGCTCGGCCCGCACATGTTCATCGACGCCGTCCATACCGTCGAACCAGCGGTCGTCCTCGTCGAGCCGGAACAGCGTGCCGGAGAAGTCGAACAGCACCGCCCGCACCCGTGTCGTCACCCGCGGCATCATCCCACGTCCGCCGATCACCCGAAACGGGCGAGATTCCTTAGAACCTGGTGGCACGCTGGGAAATATGGCGTTGGAGATGACGGATATGGCAGAGGTACCCGAACCCAGCTTTCTCGACGAGCGGCTGGCGCATTGGGCGCAGGTCAAGCCCGACGAGGAGGCGCTGTCCTACCTGGGCCGCAGCTTCACCTGGTCGCAGTTCGACGACCGGGTGCGCCGGCTGGCCGGGGCGCTGGCGCAGCGCGGAATCGGCCGAGGGGGCGTGGTGGGGTTCCTAGACAAGAACCACCCGGCCTGCGTCGAGACCACACTGGCCGCCGCCAGCTTGGGTGCGGCCACCGCCATCATCAACTTCCGGCTGGCCGGCGACGAGATCGACTACGTCCTCAACGACTGCGGCGCCACACTGCTGATCGTCGGCGCCGAACTTGCCGACGTAGTGGCGAAGATCGGCGACCGACTCACCCACGTCGAGCACATCATCGAGGTCACCCCCGACGGCGCCGACGGCGACGAATACGAGGCCATGCTGGCCGCTGCCACCCCACAAGGGCGCGGCGCCGACGTCACGCCGGGCGACGTCGCGGTCATCATGTATTCCTCCGGGACCACCGGAAATCCCAAGGGCATCAGGCTGACTCAAGCTAACCTGGTCGCCCACACCCTGCACGCGGCCACCTTCCAGTTCGCACCGGACGACAAGAACATGGTGTCCATGCCGCTGTTCCACGTGGGCGGTTCGTCCTACGCGCAGTTGGGAATTCACGCCGGGATCCCCAGCATCATGACCCGCGAGGTGGACGGAGCGTCGTTGGCCGGAGCGATCTTCCAAGGTGCCACCCGCACCTTCCTGGTTCCCGCCGTGCTGGCCAAGGTGATGGAGATGGGGCCCGATGCCGTCGCGCTGTTCAGCAGGCTGCGCACCTTCGTCTACGGCGCCTCCCCGATGCCGCCGGCGCTGCTGCGCCAGGCGCTGCAGGCGTTTCCCGACACCGACTTCGTTCAGGTCTACGGCCTGACCGAAGTGTGCGGCGCGATCACCCAACTGTCCCCGGAAGCGCACCGCGACGCCGCACACCCGGAGCGGCTCACCAGCGCCGGCCAACCCGCCGACAAGGTTGAGGTCCGGGTTGTTGACCCAGACACCCTGACCGACGTGCCGGCCGGCCAGCCGGGCGAATTATGGTTCCGCACACCGCAGTTGATGCAGGGCTACCACAACAAACCGGAAGCCACCCGGGAGGCGATCACCGAAGACGGCTGGTTCCGCACCGGCGACATCGGCCGGGTCGACGACGGCGGTTTCGTCTTCGTCGAAGACCGGCTCAAGGACATGATCATCTCCGGCGGGGAGAACATCTACTCCGTCGAAGTCGAGCGGGCACTCACCGACCACCCGGCGGTGCTGGACGCCGCGGTGTTCGGCATCCCCGACGACAAGTGGGGCGAGTCGGTCAAAGCCGTCGTCGAACTGTCCGCCGGGCAGCAGACCTCCCCCGAAGAACTCCTCGCCTGGTGTCGAGAACGGTTGGCGCACTACAAATGTCCGCGCAGCGTAGACATCACCGACGTGCTGCCGCGCAACCCCACCGGCAAGCTGCTCAAGCGGGACCTGCGCCAGCCCTACTGGGAGAGCGCCGACCGGGCCATCTGATGCTGCCCGCACTCGACGATCTGCTGGACCGGCTGCACGTCGTCGCGCTGCCGATGCGGGTGCGGTTCCGCGGCATCGACACCCGCGAGGTGGCACTGATCGACGGCCCGGCCGGCTGGGGCGAATTCGGTGCCTTCCTGGAATACCCGCCGAAAGAGGCGGCGCACTGGCTGGCCGCCGGCATTGAATCCGCTTACCGCACAAGGCCTCCCGTGCTGCGCGACCGCATCTCGATCAACGCCACCGTCCCGGCTGTCGGCCCCGAGCAGGTGCCCGCGGTGCTGGCCCGGTTCCCCGGTGCGACAACGGCCAAGGTGAAGGTCGCCGAACCGGGCCAGACGCTGGCCGATGACGTCGCCCGGGTCGAGGCGGTGCGCGCGCTGATCGGCACCGTGCGGGTGGATGCCAACGGCGGCTGGAGCGTGCCACAGGCGATCACCGCCGCGGCCGCGCTGACCGAGGGCGGCCCGCTGGAATACCTTGAGCAGCCCTGCCGCACGGTCGCCGAACTGGCCGAGGTGCGCCGGCAAGTCGCGGTCAAAGTGGCCGCAGATGAAAGCATCCGCAAGTCCGGCGATCCGCTGGCCGTGGTGCGGGCCGGTGCCGCCGACATCGCGGTACTCAAGGTCGCACCGCTGGGCGGTGTGCGGGCGATGCTGGATATCGCCGCCCAGATCGACGTCCCGGTGGTGGTGTCCAGCGCACTGGATTCCGCGGTGGGCATCAGCGCCGGGCTGGCCGCCGCCGCCGCGCTGCCCCGGTTGGACCACGCCTGCGGCCTGGGCACCGGTGGGCTGTTCGTGCATGACGTCACCGACCTGACCCCCGTCGACGGGTACCTGCCGGTCACCGAGGTTGTCCCCGATCCGGCCCGGCTGGCCGGGTTGGCCGCGGCGCCGGCCCGGCGCGACTGGTGGATCGCCCGCGTCCGCGACTGCTGCCGGTTGCTACCGTCGCCCTCGTGAGCACACTGGCCTACGACGACACCGGCTTCGGTGACCCGGTGCTGTTCATCGCCGGAACCGGCGGTGCCGGCCGCACCTGGCATATCCACCAGGTGCCGGTATTCACCGAGGCCGGCTACCGCTGCATCACCTTCGACAACCGCGGGGTGGGCGCCACCGAGGACACCGACGGTTTCTCCACCGACCGGATGGTCGCCGACACCGTCGATCTCATCGAGACACTGGTCGGTGGACCGGTCCGGGTAGTCGGGATGTCGATGGGCGCCTTCATCGCCCAGGAACTGATGCTGGCCCGCCCGGACCTGGTCAGCCAGGCGGTGCTGATGGGCACCCGTGGGCGGGTCGACACCACCCGGATCGCGTTCCGGACCGCGGATCTGGAACTGGCCGAGGCCGGCATCGAACTGCCGGCAGCGTTCGCCGCGAAAGTCCGCATCCTGGAGAACTTTTCGCCCAAGACCATCAACTCCCCGGCGATCGAGGAGTGGTTGCACATGTTCATCGCGTTCCCGCTGCGGCACAGCCTGGGCTGGCGGGCACAACTGACGGTGGCGCCGCTGGAGAACCGGCTGCCCGCCTACCGCCGCATCCCCACCGAGGTGCTGGTGATCGGATTCGCCGACGACGTCATCACCCCGCCGGGGCTGGGCAAAGAAGTCGGTGAGGCGATCCCGAAGGGGCGCTACGTGCAGATCGCCAACGCCGGGCATCTGGGCTTCCTGGAACGGCACGAGGCGGTCAACAAGGCCATGCTGGACTTCTTCGCCGGCACGCTGATTTAAGAGGGCCCTAGGCTGTAGGGGTGGTGAATCCCTCGACGGCCCAAGCGCGTGTCGTCGTCGATGAACTGATTCGCGGCGGGGTGCGCGACGTCGTGCTGTGCCCCGGATCGCGCAACGCCCCGCTGGCCTTCGCGCTGGCCGACGCCGACCGGGCCGGGCGGCTGCGGCTGCACGTCCGCATCGACGAACGCACCGCCGGCTACCTGGCCGTCGGCCTGGCAGCCGGAAGCGGCCGCCCGGTACCGATCGCGATGACCTCGGGCACCGCGGTGGCCAACCTGGGCCCGGCGGTGATCGAAGCCAACTACGCCCGCGTCCCGCTGATCGTGCTCAGCGCCAACCGGCCCTACGAGCTGCTGGGCACCGGCGCCAACCAGACCATGGAACAGCTTGGCTACTTCGGCACCCAGGTGCGCGCCGCCATCAGCCTGGGCTTGGCCGAAGAAGCACCCGAGCAGCTGCCGGCGTTCAACGCCCAGTGGCGCTCGGCCACCTGCCGGGTGCTGGCGGCGGCCACCGGCGCCCGTACTGCCAACGCCGGGCCGGTGCAGTTCGACATTCCGCTGCGCGAACCCCTTGTGCCCGAACCGGATTCGGACCCCGACGACTTTCCGCCCGGGCGCCCCGACGGGCGTCCGTGGACCGAGACGCCACCGGTGAGCTTCGACCAGCCGGTATCGATCGACCTGACCGTCGATACCGTCGTCATCGCCGGACACGGCGCCGGGGTGCACCCGAACCTCGCGCACCTGCCCACCGTCGCCGAACCGACCGCCCCGCACGCCGCCACCCCGCTGCACCCGCTGGCGCTGACCCTGTTGCGGCCCAAGCAGGTGATCATGGCCGGCCGGCCCACTCTGCACCGCTCGGTGTCCGCACTGCTGGCCGACCCGGACGTCCCGGTATACGCGCTGACCACCGGGCCGCGCTGGCCCGACGTGTCCGGCAACTCGATGGCCACCGGCACCCGGGCGGTCACCACCGGCAGCCCCGACCCGGACTGGCTGGCCCGCTGCGCGCAGGCCAACACCCGGGTCGCCACGGTGCTGCGCGAGCAGCTGAACGCCCACCCACTGACCACCGGACTGCATGTGGCCGCCGCCGTCGCCGCCGCGGTGCGCCCCGGGGACCAGCTGGTGCTCGGCGCCTCCAACCCGGTGCGCGACGCCGCCCTGGTGAGCCTGAACACCGAGGGCGTCGCGGTGCGCTCCAACCGCGGGGTGGCCGGCATCGACGGCACGGTGTCCACCGCCATCGGTGCCGCGCTGGCGCACCCGGGCCGCACCATCGCGCTACTGGGCGACCTGACCTTCGTGCACGACGCGTCCGGGCTGCTGATCGGGCCCACCGAGCCCATCCCGCACGATTTGAGCATCGTGGTGTCCAACGACAACGGCGGCGGCATCTTCGAACTGCTGGAACAGGGCGACCCGAGGTTCTCCGACGTGTCGTCGCGGATCTTCGGCACCCCGCACGACGTCGATGTCGGCGCGCTGTGCCGGGCCTACCACGTCGAGGCCCGGCAGATCGAGGCCGACGACCTGGCCGCGGTGCTGGCCGAACCGCACGACGGGGTGCGGGTGATCGAGGTCAAAGCCGACCGGTCCTCGCTGCGGCAGTTGCATGCGGCCATCAAGGCTGCGCTGTGATGTTGGTCGCGGCCTTCGAGGCCGCGCGGTGACGGAAGGCCGTCCTTGGGGCCGCTCGGTGATCGACCGGCTGGGTCCCCTGCTGCAGGCGGCGTGGCCCGACCGCAGCCCCGGAGTGCCCGACACCGTCGAACGCCGGCTGTTGCGCTGGGCCAAAACGGCGGTCTGGGTGCTGCTGGTCATCGTCACCCTGCAGTCGGTGCTGCTGGTGACCGGGGCTTGGCGCAACGACCGGCAGATCGAACGTCACCTCGGGGTGGCCGAAGCCGAGGTGCTCTCCGCCGGGCCGCGCCGCTCGACCATCGAATTCGTCACCCCCGACCGGGTCACCTACCGCCCCGAACTCGGCGTGCTCTACCCGTCGGAGTTGGCCACCGGGATGCGGATCTACGTCGAATACGATCGCAATGATCCGGATCTGGTGCGGGTGCAGAACCGCAATGCCGCACTGGCCATCGTGCCGGCCGGTTCGCTTGCCGTGGTGGGGTGGCTGATCGGCGGTGCACTGCTGACCGGTCTGGTGCGGCTGGAACGACGGACCGACACACCCGACACGCAACCAGGCAACACAGTGTTCACCTGAAAAGACCCAGTGTTCACCTGAGATGTTGGTAAGGGATCTTCAATCAGGTTTAACCGCGGCGCACAATGGTGAACAGGTCAAGGGGGACCGAACCGGAACCATTGCAAGAAATTCGCACACATAGAGATATTTGAGATACGGCCGGGGAGGCGTCTGATGGTTGACAATTCATTCCGCCAGGATCTACAGGGTTTTGCCGTTGAGCTGCGGCAGTTGGCGTACACCATGCCGGCCGGTCACGAAGACCGGCTGATTCATCTGAGCGAACGTATGGTCGCGCGCAGCCACCAGCGCCGGGGCCGGGACTCCCGCGGCGCTTGATACCGTCTCGCGGATGAGCCGCGCGTCCCTGGACAAAGACCCCCGCGACGTCGCGTCGATGTTCGATGGCGTGGCCCGGCGCTACGACATCACCAACACCATGCTGTCGCTGGGCCGGGACCGGTATTGGCGCCGAGCCACCCGCGCGGCGCTGGGCATCGGCCCCGGGGAGACGGTGCTGGACCTGGCCGCCGGGACCGCGGTGTCCACCGTGGAGCTGGCCCGCTCCGGGGCGTGGTGCTTGGCCGCCGATTTCTCGGTCGGCATGCTGAGTGCCGGACGGCACCGGCCGGTGCCCAAGGTGGCCGCCGACGCCACCGCGCTGCCGTTCGGTGACGCGGTATTCGACGCGGTGACCATCAGCTTCGGACTGCGCAACGTGGTCGACTACCCGGCCGGTCTGCGTGAGATGGCACGCGTCACCCGACCCGGCGGGCGGCTGGTTGTCTGCGAGTTCTCCACGCCGACGGTTCCGGTGTTCTCCACCGCCTACAAGGAGTACCTGATGCGGGCGCTGCCCCGGGTGGCTCGCGCGGTGTCGAGCAACCCGGAGGCCTACGTTTATCTGGCCGAATCCATCCGGGCCTGGCCCGATCAGCCGGCGCTGGCCCAGCAGATCGAAGCGGCCGGCTGGACCGAGGTCCGCTGGCGCAACCTGACCGGCGGGATTGTGGCGCTGCACTCGGCGGT
>CAYPTG010000112.1:0-7490 GCA_964413455.1 uncultured Mycobacterium sp.
GCTGATGGGCATCGGCTCGTCGCGCGGGGAGGGCCGGGCGATCAAGGCCGCCGAGGCGGCTATCAACTCGCCGCTGCTGGAGGCGTCAATGGAAGGCGCCCAGGGCGTGCTGATGTCCATCGCGGGCGGCAGCGACCTGGGGTTGTTCGAGATCAACGAGGCCGCATCGCTGGTGCAGGATTCCGCCCATCCGGACGCCAACATCATCTTCGGCACCGTGATCGACGACTCGCTGGGCGACGAGGTCCGGGTCACCGTGATCGCCGCCGGTTTCGAGGCCAATAACAAGACCGTCGTCCTGGGGACCGCTGTGCGCGGTCCGGCAACGGCCACCGGCAGCGCCCCGGCGCCAGAGACTCCGGCGAGCGCCCCGGCCCCGCAGGCCAGTGCTGCGGAAGAGGCCGCGCCGTCGGCTCCGGCCGCCGCGATCGAGCCGGCCCAGCCGGCACCCCCAGCGATGCCGGCCCCGACCGTCTCCACCACCCACATCATCGCCCCGGCGACCGCCGGCAAGGTGGCCAGTTCGCCGCTGTTCGAGCCGCTGGAGCCGCTGGCCGTGGCGGCCCGAACCAACGGTTCCAGCCATTTCGGCGACGATGACGACGACGTCGACGTGCCGCCGTTCATGCGGCACTGACGACCCCGTGCGGGGGAGCGCTCAGTGAGCCGTCCATGACCTTCCGGATCCGACGCGTTACCACTACCCGGGCCGGCGGGGTGTCGGCGCCGCCATTCGAGTCGTTCAACCTCGGCGACCACGTCGGGGACGACCCGGCGGCGGTAGCGACCAACCGCGACCGGCTGGCCGCGGCCATCGGCCTGCCGGCCGATCGGGTGGTCTGGATGAACCAGGTGCACGGCGTCAACGTCGAGACCGTCGACGCGCCCCGGGACCGGCCGCTGGACGCCACCGACGCGCTGGTGACCGGCACCCCGCGGCTGGCGCTGGCGGTGATCACCGCCGATTGCGTCCCGGTGCTGCTGGCCGATGCGCGCGCCGGGGTGATCGGTGCCGCGCACGCCGGACGGGTCGGAGCCGCCGACGGGATAGTGCTGCGGACAGTACAGGCCATGCTGGACGCCGGGGCGCACGCCGGCGACATCTCGGTGCTGCTCGGTCCGGCGGTCAGCGGCCCCAACTATGAAGTGCCCGAACAGATGGCGGCCGAAGTCGAGGCACTGCTGCCCGGCAGCCGCACCACCACACCGAATGGCACCCCGGCACTGGATTTGCGTGCCGGTATCGCCCGGCAGCTAGCCGGCCTCGGCATCACCGCCGTCGATGTCGACCCCCGCTGCACGGTGGACGATCGTGCATTGTTCAGCCACCGCCGGGACGCACCCACCGGGCGTTTGGCGTCGGTGATCTGGATGGAATGACGTCGTGACGGACGCCGCCGCCGACCATCGGGTAGCGGAACTGACCAGCGCCCTGGGTGGGGTGCGCTCCCGGCTGGCTCGGGCCGCGCAAGCCGCCGGCCGGTCGGCCCAAGACATCACCCTGCTGCCGATCACCAAGTTCTTTCCGGCCACCGACGCGGCCATCCTGTGGCGGCTGGGCTGCCGGGCCTTCGGGGAATCCCGGGACCAGGAGGCCACCGGCAAGATCGCCGAATTCGACCGGCTCACCGATGGCGCCGGTGCTTCGGTGCGCTGGCACATGGTCGGTCGGATTCAGCGCAACAAGGCCAAACACATTGCGCGGTGGGCGGATACGGCGCATTCGGTGTCCACCGCGGCGGTGGCCGAGGCGCTCGACAGCGCCGCCACGCGGGCGCTGGACCAGGGCGTCCGGGCCCGCCGATTGCGGGTGTTCGTCCAGATCAGCTTGGACGGTGACACCGAGCGCGGTGGTGTCGACATCGCAGATCCGGCGGCCGTCGACCGGCTGTGCGCCCAGGTGGCCGGCGCCCCAGCGCTGGAACTGGTTGGGCTGATGGGTGTTCCGCCGCTGGGTGCGGACCCGGACGCCGCGTTCGCAGCGCTGGCCGCCGAGCACCGCCGGATTCTGGCGCAGTACCCGGCGGCCACCGAACTGTCCGCCGGGATGTCGGGGGATCTGGAGGCCGCGGTACGACACGGCTCGACATGTCTGCGTGTCGGTACGGCGCTAATGGGCAAACGTCCCTTAACGTCTCCCTAAGCATTCACTCCAGTCACAACATCATCACGGTTATCAGCTTCACGATCACCGAGTCCAATACCGAAGCTTCAGTTCCAGAAGGGTCCGGCGGATGAGCACTCTGCACAAGGTCAAGGCTTACTTCGGCATGGCGCCGATGGATGACTACGAGGACGAGTACTACGAGGACGACGAGCGTGATACCGGTGGCTCCAGGGGCCACGGTTTCCCGCGGCGCGCCGAGCGGTTCGTCGAGGAGAGCTACGACGACGATCGTTACGAGGACGTCCGCGAGGAGGTCCGGGTCGGCGCTCGCTACGAGGATGCCCGGATGGACTCCCGGATGGACTACGACGATCGCGGCGCCGACTACCCGTCGACCGGTGGTTTCCGGTCCGGCTACGCCGACGAGCCGCGGGTTCGTTCCCGTGAATTCGAGCGTCCGCACGACCTGCCGCGTTCGCGCTTCGGCGCGATGCGCGGTGGTCCGGCCACCCGCGGCGCGCTGGCCATGGACCCGCGCCGGATGGCGATGCTCTTCGAAGAGGGCAGCCCGCTGTCCAAGATCACCACGCTGCGGCCCAAGGACTACAACGAGGCTCGCACCATCGGTGAGCGGTTCCGCGACGGGCAACCGGTGATCATGGACCTGGTGTCGATGGACAACGCCGACGCCAAGCGGCTGGTGGACTTCGCGGCCGGACTGGCCTTCGCGCTGCGCGGTTCGTTCGACAAGGTGGCCACCAAAGTGTTCCTGCTGGCGCCCGCCGACGTCGATGTGTCCGCCGAGCAGCGCCGCCGTATCGCCGAGGCCGGTTTCTACAGTTATCAGTAGTTACCAGTAGCCTGCTCAGGTGGCGCCGTTATTTGAGATCCTCGGCTTTGGGTTCTTCCTTTTCTGGCTGCTGCTCATCGCCCGGATCGTGGTTGAGTTCATCCGATCGTTCAGTCGGGACTGGCATCCGCGCGGTATCACGGTGGTGATCCTGGAGGCCATCATGACCGTCACCGACCCGCCGGTGAAGCTGCTCCGGCGGATAATCCCGCAGCTCACCATTGGTGCGGTTCGGCTGGACTTTTCCATCATGGTGCTGCTGCTGGTGGCGTTCCTCGGCATGCAAGTGTGCTTCGGTGCTGCGGTCTGATCCGTTCCAAATCGCTCTGATCGGTTTTTAAATTCGGTCTTAATTCTTTGCACGACTGCAACCAACGGGTCTGGTGTGACAGGATGGGCGCCAGTTACAGTACGGATCGACACGGAACCCCGTTCTAAACTCCAGAGCGGTCACTTTCCGCCGTGCAAGATCGGAAGGGGCAGACAATGCCACTGACACCGGCCGACGTTCACAATGTGGCGTTCAGCAAGCCGCCTATCGGCAAGCGTGGCTACAACGAGGACGAGGTCGACGCCTTCCTCGATCTGGTGGAGACTGAGCTCTCCCGACTGGCCGAGGAGAACGCCGATCTGCGTCAGCGGGTCAGTGAACTCGACACCGAGCTGGCCTCGGCCCGCTCCGGTGTGGTTCAGACCCAGGCGATCCCGCTCTACCAGCCTGAGCCTGCGGTAGCGGCGACGACGATCTTCGGCGGCGCTGAGCTAACCGAGGATCAGGCGCTCAAGGCCGCTCGGGTACTGAGCTTGGCTCAGGACACCGCCGACCGGCTGACCACCACCGCCCGCTCGGAGTCGGAGAAGATCCTGACCGAGGCTCAGGCCAGCGCCGATCAGATCATCTCCGAGGCCCGCTATATCGCGGAGACCACCACGAATGAGGCGCGTCAGCGTTCGGATGCGATGCTCAGCGATGCCGCGACCCGCTCCGAGGCGCAACTGCGTCACGCGCAGGAGAAGGCCGACATCCTGCAGGCCGATGCCGAGCGCAAGCACTCCGAGGTGATGGGCACCATCCACCAGCAGCGCACCGTCCTTGAGGCTCGCCTTGAGCAGCTGCGCACCTTCGAGCGCGAGTACCGCACCCGGTTGAAGACCTACCTGGAGTCGCAGTTGGAGGAGCTGGGTCAGCGTGGCTCCGCGGCTCCGCTCGATACCGGCGACGTCACCTACACCCAGTACCAGTAGGGGTGACGGAAGGTCCCGCTGGTGGGCGCTGACGAGACTCGTCCGGCCCTGCGTCAGGCGGGCCGATGCTGATCGCTGCGCTGGTTCTGGCGGTAATCAGCCTCGCCGCGCTGGTCAGCGCGGTGGTAACCAGCAATGAAGTGATCGCTTGGGCGTGCATCGGTTTCAGTGCGCTGGGCGTGCTGCTGCTTATCGTCGACGCTATCCGCGACCGCAACCGCCGCGCCGCGCCGGTGCCGGAGAACGCCGCGAACACCGAGCTCATCCCGGCGATCAAACCCGCCGATGCGGGCACCGACTTCAGCTATGACATCGACATGGGGGACGCGTCGACGTCGGTGTTCTCCGCTGTGGACTACGGCGATGCCGATGCGATCGACTACCCGGCGGCCGACGATGACCATACCGCTGTGGTGGTCTACAGCGATGAGGTCAGCGATAGCGAGGCCGCCGTTGCTGAGGCTGGCGAGGCGGCGGTACCTACGGAATACCTCTCCGTGGACCAGTTCGTCGTCGAGAGCGCCGAAAGTACCAGCGCCGCAGAGTCTTACGTTCCGCCGGCCTACACCATGACTTATGCCGATGTGCCGCCGGCGCAGCCGTACATGGGTGAATCGTCCGCCCAAACGGAAGCCTCGGCCGGGGACGCCGACATCGAATCATCAACTGCCTCAACGCTGATCGACCACGCTGAGGAGTCCACGCACCAGCAGTCGTAGCTGGGTGGCGACGCCATCGGCCATCTTTGAGTCTTCAGAAATCACTGAACATTCAGTATAGTTGCGGCGGCGCTCCGGGAAGTCTGGTCGGAAACTTGATATCCGCTGCCGCAAAGGACCAGCTGACCCATGCCGACGATCGAACAGCACTCGCCTCCACCGAGTATCACCACCGAGGTGATCCGGGTCCGCGACCTGACTTTCAGCTATCCGAAGGCGCCGAGCCCGGCCGTGCGCCAAATGGACTTCAGCGTCGGGACAGGTGAAATCTTCGGATTTCTCGGGCCCAGTGGTGCCGGCAAGTCCACCACCCAGAAGCTGCTCATCGGTCTGCTTCGCGGCTACCGGGGTGAGGTCTCCGTCTGGGGGAGGGCGCCATTGGGGTGGGGGCCGGATTACTACCAGCGCGTCGGTGTCTCCTTCGAGCTGCCCAACCACTACCAGAAATTGACCGCGCTGGAGAATCTGCGGTTCTTTGCTTCGCTGTACGACCGCGACACCGTGGACCCGATGGAATTGCTGGACGTGGTCGGGCTCGCCGACGACGCGAACACGTTGGTGGGCAAGTATTCCAAGGGAATGCAGATGCGGCTGACGTTCGCCCGATCGCTGATCAACGACCCGGAGCTGCTGTTCCTCGACGAACCCACCTCCGGACTGGATCCAGTGAACGCCCGTAAGGTCAAGAACATCATCGTGGACCTGAAGGCACGGGGCCGCACGATCTTTCTGACCACACACGACATGTCGACGGCCGACGAACTCTGCGACCGGGTGGCGTTCGTGGTGGACGGTCAGATCGCCGCACTGGACACTCCGACTGAACTCAAGGTTGCCCGCAGTCGGCGGTTGGTGCGGGTGCAGTACCGCAGCGATCATGGCGGTCTGGAGGCGGTTGACTTCGCGATGGACGGGTTGGCTGATGATCCCGCGTTCCACGCGGTGCTGCGCGATCATCACGTCGAGACCATCCACAGCACCGAAGCCAGCCTCGACGACGTTTTCGTCGACGTCACCGGGAGGCGGCTGACATGACCCGGTTCACCGCAGCGCTACGGCTTGAGGTGATGTTGCAGAATCGGCAGAAGTTTCTGCATGCGGGCATGTTTTCCGGACTGATCTGGCTGGCGGTGCTACTACCGATGCCGCATACCCTTCGACGAGTCACCGAACCTTACGTCCTGGTGGGTGACATTGCCATCATCGGATTCTTTTTCATCGGCGCCGCGGTGTTTTTCGAGAAACAAGAGCGCACCATTGGCGCGATACTCTCCACGCCGCTGCGATTCTGGGAATATCTTGGCGCCAAACTCACTGTGCTGACATTGATTTCGCTTTCGGTCGCGGTTATCGTGGCGACCGCCGCGCACGGGTTCGACTACCACTTGGCGCCGCTGGTTGTTGGCGTCGTGCTGGGGACACTGCTGATGCTGCTCGTGGGATTCATTACCTCGCTACCGTTTTCGTCCGTGACCGACTGGTTCATCGCGGCACAGATCCCACTGGCGATCATGCTGGTGCCGCCGATCATCTACTACTCCGGGCTGTGGTCGAACCCCGTGCTTTATCTCGTCCCGACGCAAGGGCCGCTGCTGTTGTTCGGGGCGGCGTTCGGCCAGGCGGCGCTCTCACCGTGGCAGGCGATCTACGCGGTGATATATCCGGTCGTGGCGATAGCGGGTGTGGGCTTGGCGGCCAGAGCCATGTTTGGCCGCTACGTCGTCGAAAGGCCGGGCGTCTTGTGACGGCGCTGCCACGTGTTGTCAACGGCAGGGCACTGGTTGCGTTCGGCCGCAACGACCTTCGCGGGACCTACCGCGACCCGCTGCTGTGGATGGTCGTGCTCGCACCGGTGATCTGGACTACCGGTGTTGCGCTTCTCACTCCGTCGGTCACCGAGATGCTGGCGCAGCGATACCGATTCGACCTGGTGCCGTACTACCCGCTGATCCTCACCGCGTTTCTGCTGCTGACCAGCATCATCGTCATCGGCGCCATCGCGGCGTTCCTGGTCCTGGACGAGATCGACGCCGGAACGCTGGCCGCTCTGCGGGTAACTCCCGTGCCGCTGTCGACATTGTTCGCCTATCGCGCGGGCACGGTCATCGCGCTGACAACGATCTACGTGGTCGCAACGTTGTCGATGAGCGGGTTACTGGAACCGGGCTTGGTCGCGACACTGATCCCGATCGGTGTGGTATCGGGACTATCGGCGGTCGTCACCCTGCTGTTGATCGTGGCTTTTGCGAACAACAAAATCCAGGGCATCGCTGTGGTGCGCGTGCTCGGCATGCTCATCGCCGGACTGCCCTGCCTGCCATGGTTCATCGACTCCGGCTGGAATCTCGCCTTCGGGGTGCTGCCGCCGTACTGGGCCGCCAAGGCGTTCTGGGTGGCCAATGACGACGGTACGTGGTGGCCCTACCTGCTCGTCGGGGCCGTCTACAACCTCGCAATTGCCTGGCCACTGTTCCGGCGGTTCCTCGCCAAGAACACGTGACGGGTTGGTCGACATGGTCGGCGCCGCCGCAGTCAGCGATCTACACGCTTTCTTTACGCCCGACGGTCG
>CAYPTG010000113.1:0-7486 GCA_964413455.1 uncultured Mycobacterium sp.
CAGTGCCGTCAGGCCGGACTTGTCGGCGCCGTCGGCGGTCGCGGCCCGATGCACCATCGAGTACATCCGCGACCCCATTGCGGTGGCTCGGCTGCTACCGGGCCGCGCGGCGTCGTCGCGGTCACCGGACGGCGCCGCGGAGTCCCGGTAGGCGCTGCGGCGCTGTTCGTTCAGCGGCGGCAGGTAGCGGTTGGCGCTCGGCGACGAACCCGACTGGGCCCGCGGGGGAGTGGAGCCGGGCCGGCGCACGTCACCGGATCGGAAGCCGCGGGCTTCGCTGGGATAGTTGGCCATCCCCGGGTGCTCGGCACTCGAGTCGCTGCCATAACGGTCGGTGGGATAGCGGCGGGCGGGACCGGTCAGCGAACCGGTGCCCGGGTGCACTCGCCGCGGTCCCGACACGGTGTCGATTGTTCCTTATGACCGGCGGTCGAGCTCCTCATCGGCGCACTGTGTTGCGCCGCATCGTCGCTCGACGTGACCCGGCCCGACCAAGCAACCGACCGGTGTCGCCGCCCGGCGGCTCGGTGAGGCAAGATTGTCGGCGATGGACACCTTGCTGGAAACCGCCGACCCCGCGGCCCAGGCCCCGCCGGCCGAGCCGTCCGACGAGGTTGCCGCGATCCTGACCGGTGCGGTGGAGCAGGCCCGGCAGGCGATCGTCGAGTTCAGCGGTGATTCGGTCGGTGACTACCTGGGCATGAGCGTCGAGGACGCCTTCGCCGCCACCCACCGCTTCCTGGCCACCATGCCGGGGTATGACGGCTGGCAGTGGGCCGTGGTGGTGGCCGCCTATCCCGGCTCCGGGCACGCCACCGTCAGCGAAGTGGTGGTGGTTCCCGGCCCGAGCGCGCTGCTGGCCCCGCCGTGGGTGCCGTGGGATCAGCGGATCAAGCCCGGTGACCTCGGCCCGGGGGATCTGCTGGCGCCGCTGCCCGACGACCCCCGGCTGGTGCCCGGATTCCTCGCCACCGGCGACCCGCTGATCGACGACACCGCCGTGCAGGTCGGTTTCGGACGTCGCCGGGTGCTCAGCGCGCTCGGTCGCGACGACGCAGCCCAGCGCTGGCACGACGGTGACCATGGCCCCGACGCCCCGATGGCCCGGGCGACCAAGCGGGTCTGCCGCGACTGCGGGTTCATGACGCCGCTGGCCGGGTCGCTGGGCACGATGTTCGGGGTGTGCTGCAACGCGCTGGCCGCCGACGGCCAGGTGGTCGACTACCTCTACGGCTGCGGAGCCCATTCCGACACCCCCGCCCCGCCCGGGTCGGGTTCACCGATGTACGAGCCGTACGACGACGGGGTTGTCGAGGTCGTCGAAGTGCAGGCCGCGCCGGCTCCTGAGCAGCCGGCAGAGGTCGTGCCTGACCCTGAACAAGCCGTACCTGTTGATGAACAGTCGGAGCATCCCGAGCAGTCGGAGCAGGAGAGCTAGCCGCTCGCCGCGGCGATTCCCCTACTCGCGCTCAGCCGCAGCCTTGATCCGCGCTAGCGAGAGGTTCATCCCCTCGACCAGCTCCTTCTCGAACGGTTCGATACCGCCCAGCACGGTCTTGGTCAGCCCCGCCGAAATCGCGCTCACGCCGTCGTCGGCATGCCGGGACTCCACCAGCCGGGTGCCGGTCTTGGTGGGCTCAAGCTCGTAGGTCCACACCGTCTTGTTGACGTCGACGCGGAAGGCAAGCTTGCGTTCCGGGATCACCTCGGTGATGGTCGACGTCGTCGGCCAGAACAGCAGGTTACGACGGTTGAGGTTGAGGGTGCGGGTGCCGGGGCGCAGCGGGCCGAGCGCCTTCATCTTGCGGCACTGCGGGCTCCACTGCGGCATCCGGTTGAGGTCGGAGACCAAACCCCAGACCTTGCTCACCGGTGCGTTGATCTCGATCTCCGCCTGTAGAAGTGGTGCGGCCATGATGTCTCCTTGCTAGTCCAGCCCGGTTTGGGCTCCGCGTACACCCCGCCGGGCGGCGGAGCGTTGCCACAGGAAAATCGACGAGCCCAGAACGCCCACCCCGAGGCCGGCGATGGCCACCGGTCGCCAACTTTCCAGCGCGCCGACGGTGAACGCCGCGACAGTGGCCAGTGCCCACAGCAGCGCGCCGACCAGGATCACCGGCCGCGGATCGCGCAGCGCGGCCGGCAATTCTGGCGGAACCTTCTCCGATGACGACATCTGCTTCACGGTAACCGACCGGCGCGGCGCGTACCTTGGCGGCGTGCAGCAGCTCTCCCACGTCAGCGGTACGCCCGGCGGGGTCATCGACATCATCGACCCGGCCGACCCGCGGGTCGATGACTTCCGCGATCTCAACAGCGTCGACCGCCGGCCCGACCTGCCCGGCGGCAAGGGGTTGGTCATCGCCGAAGGGGTGCTGGTGGTGCGGCGCATGCTGGCGTCCCGATTCGCCCCGCACGCGTTCTTGGGCACCGACCGGCGGCTGGCCGAATTGGTCGACGACGTGGCAGCAGCCCCCGCCCCGTTCTACCGCGCAAGTCCCGAGGTGATGGCCGAGGTGATCGGCTTTCACCTCAACCGCGGGGTGCTGGCGGCTGCCCGCCGGCCGCCGGAGTGCGGCGTCGCCGATGTGCTGGCCGGCGCTCGCACCATCGCGGTGTTGGAGGGCGTCAACGATCACGAAAATCTGGGTTCGATCTTCCGCAATGCCGCCGGGCTGGGGGTGGACGCGGTGGTGTTCGGCGCCGGCTGTGCCGATCCGCTGTACCGCCGGGCGGTGCGGGTGTCGATGGGCCATGCACTGCTGGTGCCGATGGCCAAGGCGCAACGCTGGCCGGCCGATCTCTATCGGTTGCGGGACAATGGTTTTCGACTGCTCGCGATGACTCCGAGCCCGAGTTCCGGGGTGCTCGCCGAGGCGATGGATCGGCTAGCCGGGGAGAAAGTCGCGGTGCTCGTCGGGGCCGAAGGGCCGGGACTCAGCGAGCCGGCGTTGCGGGCCGCCGACGCCCGGGTCCGCATCCCGATGTCGCGTGGCACCGACTCGCTCAATGTGGCGACCGCCGCTGCGCTGGCCTTCTACGAGCGCGTGCGCTCAGGTGAGCCGGGTGCGGGCGGATAGCCTGGGGCCATGTCCGAGGATTCGACGCCCTGGGGGACCGGCCTGACGGTCGCCGCTTTCGTCGCCGCGGTCACCGCCGCCGCGATCGTGGTGCTCAGTCTCGGAGTGACCCGGGTGCACCCGCTTGTATCGGTCGGGCTGAACGTGATCGCCGTCGGCGGTCTGGCGCCGACGCTCTGGGACTGGCGGAATCGACCGGTGCGGCGCTGGTTCGTGCTGGGTGTGGCTGTCGGGGTGGCGATCGGCTGGATCACGATGCTGGGGCTGATGGCCAGTCAGTAGCTCAGCGTTCGCCGCTAGTGCGCACCCCGAGTAGGACATCTTCCCAGGCCGGGATCGCCGGCTTGCGGCTGTTCCGCTTGGCGGCCGGCCGAGGCCGCGGTTGCGGCTTGGGCTGAGGCTGTGCCTGCACGGGCTGCGGCTGGGCGACGGGCTGGGGCGCAGCCGCAGGCTGGGGCGCCGTAACAGGCTGAGTGACAACCGCAGCGGGCCGAGGGGCAGCCACCGGTTGCGTTGCCGCCACCGGCTGAGGCGCCGGAACCGGCTGAGGCGCCGGAACCGGCTGAGGCGCAACCGAAATCGGCAGCTGCGGCTGATCGACGGGCGTGGGCGTGGGCTTCACTACGGCGGCGGCCACCACGGCCGGTACCTCGGGGGTCGATACCTCGGCGACCGGTTCCACCAACTCCGGTTCGTCAAGCTCCAGCGGGGCCACCGGCCGAACCTGCCGCAGCGGACGCTCGAACTCCGGGTCGATCAGCTCGCTGCCGGCTTCGTCGATCGCGGTGACGGTGCCGCCGTGCGGGCCGGGGCTGAACCGGAAGTGCGCGACATTCTCCGACAACCCCGCCTGCCAGACCATCCGCACCGTCCACCGGCCGTCGTCGCCGCGCCAGGAATCCCAGGTGGCGTTCTCGGCGCTCAGACCACGTTCGTTCAGTGCCGCCGAAACCGTCTCCAGCAGCGTCGCCGGAGCCGGTCCGTCGGCGAAGACCGGGTGCGCGGCGGTGGCCAGCTCGGCGGCGCGCTGACGCTCCAGCAGCACCGGACCCGCGAACCTCTCCACCTTGGCCACATCCATCCCGGAGGCCGCGGCGACCTCCTCAACCGACGCTCCCGCTCGGATACGGGCCTGAATGTCCTTGGGTCGCAACGCGCCTTTGACCTCGTTATCCGGAGTCTGGCCGGGGCGCGACCATTCGCCGCGTGCAGCGGCGCGCAGCCGGTCATCGAGCCTGATCAGGAACTTGTCGGCCGGATCGCCACCCTCGCAGATGAGGTGCTTACCGTCGACATCGAGCCCGATAAGTGTCAATTCCCGCATGCCGACCTCCTTCGGACCGGACATTAACCCAGCCCCCGTTGACATAACGCATAGGACACGCGTGTGTTACGGATGAGGTTAAAGGTGTTCGACGACCCAGTCCACGCACTGGGTCAGGGCGCTGATGTCGTCGGGCTCGATGGCCGGGAACATCGCCACCCGCAGCTGGTTGCGGCCCAGCTTGCGGTACGGCTCGGTGTCGACGATCCCGTTGGCACGCAGCACCTTGGCTACCGCTGCGGCGTCGACGTCATCGGAGAAGTCGATGGTGCCCACCACCTGCGAGCGCAGCGCCGGGTCGGCGACGAACGGAGTGGCGAACGACGACGTCTCGGCCCACGAGTACAGCCGCGACGACGAGTCGGCGGTGCGCTTGACCGCCCAGTCCAGCCCGCCGTTGCCCAGCATCCAGTCCAGCTGCTCGGCCATCAGCGCCAGCGTGCCGATCGCCGGGGTGTTGTAGGTCTGGTTCTTCAGGCTGTTGTCCACCGCGATCGGCAACGACAGGAAATCGGGCACCCACCGCCCGGAGGACGCGATGGCCTCGATGCGGGCCAGCGCCGCCGGGGAAAGGACCGCCAGCCACAGGCCGCCGTCGCTGGCGAAGTTCTTCTGCGGGGCGAAGTAGTAGGCGTCGCAGTCGGCTATATCGACCGGCAGGCCGCCGGCGCCGGAAGTGGCGTCGATCAGCACCAGCGCGTCGCCGGCGCCGTCCGGGCGCTGCACCGGCAGCGCAACGCCGGTGGAGGTTTCGTTGTGTGCCCACGCGATGGCGTCCACCGACGGGTCGGACTGCGGCTCCGGTGCGCTGCCGGCATCGGCCTTGACGATGATCGGATCACCGACGAACGGGTTGGCGGCCACCGCCGAGGCGAACTTCGCGCTGAACTCGCCGAAGGTCAGGTGCAGCGACTTCTTGTCGATCAGCCCGAACGCGGCGGCGTCCCAGAACGCTGTGGCCCCGCCGTTGCCCAGGATCACCTGGTAGCCGTCCGGGACGGAGAACAGCTGGCTCACCCCGTCGCGCACCCGGCCGACCAGGTTCTTCACCGGCGCCTGGCGGTGCGACGTGCCGAACAGCGCGGCGGCCGTCGTGGTCAGCGCGGCTAACTGCTCGGGGCGCACCTTGGACGGGCCGCAGCCGAAGCGGCCGTCGGCGGGCTTGAGGTCGGCGGGAATGGTGAGTTGGGCGGCGTCAGACATGCGCCAAGCGTAGAAGTCCCGGCCGTCGCCCAGGAAATCGTGCGGTCGAGTCGACGATGCCGGCGCGCCCGCGCCGGAGGAGGAGCGAGACGATTGGAGCGGGTTCAGTGTGGACAGGTATGCGATACCTGCGGTACCGTTGTTGGACAAGGGGCATGTCAATGTAAACCTCTCGGGAGGCGTCCGATGGCACGAACTCGCATGGTCCAGCGCTGGCGCCACAACATGGAGGTCGCCGACGACTCCGGTTACGTCGACACCCTGACCACCCTCTCCGAGGGGTCGGTCCGGCGCAGCTTCAACCCCTACACCGACATCGACTGGGACTCCCCGGAGTACGCCGTCACCCCCGGTGACGAGCGCTGGATCCTGCCGGACACCGATCCGCTGGGACACCACCCGTGGTACCGGGCCCAGCCGGTCGCGACCCAGATCGCCATCGGGCAGTGGCGCCAGGCCAACGTTGCCAAGGTGGGATTGCAGTTCGAGTCGATCCTCATCCGCGGCCTGATGAACTACTCGTTCTGGGTGCCCAACGGCTCCCCGGAATATCGGTACTGCCTGCACGAGTCGGTCGAAGAGTGCAACCACACGCTGATGTTCCAGGAGATGGTCAACCGCATCGGCAGCGATGTGCCGGGTATGCCGCGGCTGCTGCGCTGGCTCTCCCCGCTGATCCCACTGGTCGCCGGACCACTGCCGATCCCGTTCTTCTTCGGGGTGCTGGCCGGCGAGGAACCCATCGACCACACCCAGAAGGCGGTGCTGCGGGAGAGCGGCGACGGTAAGGAATTGCACCCGATCATGTCCCGGGTGATGGCCATCCATGTCGCCGAGGAGGCCCGGCACATCAGCTTCGCCCACGAATATCTGCGTAAGCGGCTGCCGCATCTGCGCCGCCGCAGCCGGGCGCTGCTCTCGCTGCTGGTGCCGATCATCATGCGAGTGCTGTGCCAGGCGATCCTGGTACCGCCGCGCAGCTTCTTCCGCGAGTTCGGCATCCCCCGCGAGGTCCGTAAGGAGCTGTTCTTCCGGGCGCCGGAGTCCCGGCAACTGCTGCGCGACATGTTCGCCGACGTCCGGATGCTGTGCGACGAGACCGGCCTGATGAACCGGCCGGCGAAGCTGATGTGGCGTATCTGCAAGATCGACGGGCCGCCCAGCCGGTTCCGTAGCGAGCCGCAGCGACGCCACGTCGTCGCCGCCTGACGTCCCTCGGTCTTCACACGATGGCTCACGTCATCACCCAGTCGTGCTGTGGCGACGGGTCATGTGTCTACGCCTGCCCGGTCAACTGCATCCACCCCAGCCCGGACGAGCCGGAGTTCGCCACCACCGAGATGCTCTACATCGACCCGGTGGCCTGCGTGGACTGCGGGGCCTGCGTGTCGGCCTGCCCGGTCGGAGCGATCGTCCCGGACAGCAAGGTCAGCGCCAAACAGCTGCCGTTCATCGCGATCAACGCCGAGCACTACCCACCCCGGCCGCCCGGGGTGAAACTGCCGCCGAACACCAAGCTGGCACCGGTGCTGCCCGCTCCCCGGCTGGACCGCACCGGGCTGCGGGTGGCGATCGTCGGCTCCGGTCCGGCCGGGATGTACGCCGCCGACGAGCTGCTCACCCAAAGCGGCGTGCGGGTCAACGTCTTCGACAAGCTGCCCACCCCCTACGGGCTGGTCCGGGCCGGGGTGGCACCGGATCACCAGGACACCAAGGCGGTCACCCGGCTCTTCGACCGGATCAGTGCCGAGCCCGGCTTCACCTACTACCTCAACGTCGAAGTGGGACAGCAGATTTCGCACGACGAGCTGCTGGCCCACCACCACGCGGTGATCTACGCCGTCGGCGCGCCGGGGGACCGGCGACTGGACATCGACGG
>CAYPTG010000114.1:0-7469 GCA_964413455.1 uncultured Mycobacterium sp.
GGTCACCCAGGCCGCACCGGGCAGTGTTGCGGGGATGATCGTCTTTCTCGACCCCGGGCATAACGGTGCCAACGACGCCTCACTGACCCGGCAGGTACCCACCGGCCGCGGTGGCACCAAGGACTGCCAGACCACCGGCACCAGCGCCGATGACGGGTTCGCCGAGCACACCTTCAACTGGGATACCGTGCTGCGGATTCGGGCGGCGCTGGACCGGCTCGGTGTGCGTACCGCGATGTCGCGGGGCAACGACGATCAGGTGGCTCCCTGCGTGGACGAACGGGCGGCGATGGCCAACGCGCTGGCGCCCAACGCGATCGTGTCCATCCACGCCGACGGCGGGCCGCCGACCGGTCGCGGCTTCCACGTGCTGTATTCCAGCCCACCGCTGAACGCGACCCAGGCCGGCCCTTCGGTGCAGTTCGCCCGCATGATGCGCGATCAGCTGGCCGGCGCCGGCATCCCGCCGTCGACCTATATAGGCAGCGGCGGGCTGAACCCGCGCGCGGATATCGCCGGGCTGAATCTGGCCCAGTACCCGTCGATCCTGGTCGAGCTGGGCAATATGAAGAACCCGGCCGACTCGATGCTGATGGAGAGCCCGGAGGGCCGGCAGAAGTACGCCGACGCGGTGGTCAACGGGGTGGTGGCGTTTCTGCAGACCCAGCCGCCGCGGACTAACTAGTTGGGCGACGATCAAGCGGCGGCAGCCGCGATGAGGAGCCCGGCAAACAGTTCTAGCTCTCGACGGTTTTCTTCAGGTTTTCCAGTACCTCGTGCTGGATCTTGCGCAAACCCAGCGGGGCGAAGGTCTTCTCGAAGAACCCCTTGACGCCGCCGGCACCGGTCCAGGTGGTCTTGACGGTGACGCTGGAACCCGGGCCGGCCGGGGCGACGGTCCAGTTGGTCAGCATTGAGGAGTTGGCGTCTTTCTCGATGACGGTGTGCCCGGCCACATCGACGGTTGCCTGGACGTCGCGGGAGCGCGATTCGGTGGCCTGCAGCCGCCAGGCAGCCACCGTCCCCGTCCCCTGCCCGCCCTGCAACACCCGGTACTGGCTGTAATGCGACGTCAGGATCTTCGGACGCACGTCCCGGTAGTCGGCGATGGCGTCGAGCACTTTGGCCGGGACGGCGTCGATCAGGATGCTGCTGGACGCGCTGACCTGTCCCATCAAGACTCCTTACTCGGTGTCGGCAGCCGCGCGGCTCGCCGGTTGCGGGTGCAGTTCAGCGTAGCCATGCCGGACATGACCCCGGCATGAGTCGACAAACGGCCGAGGTCAGCCGTCGATCCGGCGCGCCCCGAGTTCGGTCTGCAGCAGTTCCAGCGCCACTTCTTCCGGATCCCGGCGCGGTGCGGCGTCGGTGTCGCCGTCGCGGACGGTTTCGGCGATCAGCTCGTCCTCTTCGGCGCGCTGCACTTCGGCGGGGTCGGGCACCGGCTCTGGCGGCAGCGGTTCCTCGACGGGTGCGGGCTCGCCGGCGCCGACCTCGCAGCGCAACCGCCAGTTCACGCCGAGGGCGTCCTTGAGGGCCTCGCGGATCACATCGGCGTTGCGCTGCTCGGTCAGTCGCTTGGCCAGCGGTGCCGATTGGTGTGCCAGCACCAGGGTGTCGTCGTCGACCGCGCGGACGATCGCGCCGGCCAGCATGACGTCGATGGTCCGGCTGCGCTCGCGCACCTTCTCCCGCACAGTGGGCCACATGCTGCGGACCGCCGCGGCACCCAGTTCGGCCGCCGCCGGGGGCGTGGCGGTCGGCTGGGGAGCTGCTGCCGGGGGCGGCACGTCAGCGGGGGGAGGCACGTCGGCGGGCGGAGGCACGTCGGCGGGCGGAGGCACAGTGGCGGGCGGAGGCACGTCGGCGGGCGGAGGCACAGTGGCGGGCCGCGGCGAGATTGACGAAATGGCGGGATTTACTCGCACTTCAGCGCCCATTTGTCGGTCTGGGCGAGGGGGTGGCGCGGGCGGCGCAGCAGGGGTCGGCGGCTCAGGGGCCGGCTCGGGTGCCGCCGGCTCGGGCGGGCGGGCCTTGCGGACGTACTGCTTGGCGGGCGGCGGCGGTGAGCTGGCGGCTGCCTCGGCCGCCGGGATGGACATGTCCAGCCGGGTCTCGATGCGTTCGACACGTTGCAGCAGCGCGGACTCGGCGTCGCTGGCCGAGGGCAGCAGCAGCCGGGCGCAGACCACTTCCAGCAGTAGCCGGGGCGCGGTGGCACCGCGCATCTCGCCGAGTCCGGCGTGCACCACCTCGGCGTAGCGGGCCAGCGTGGCCGGACCGATCCGGCCGGCCTGCTCGCGCATCCGCTCCAGCTGGTCACCGGGCGCGTCCACCACGCCGCGGCTGGCGGCATCCGGAACCGCTTGCAGCACAATGAGATCCCGGAAGCGCTCCAGGAGGTCGGTGGCGAACCGGCGCGGGTCGTGTCCGGCGTCGATCACCGCTTCCACCGCGCCGAACAGCGCCGCCGCGTCGCCGGCGGCCAGCGCGTCGACGGCATCGTCGATCAGTGCGACATCGGTGGCACCCAGGAGCGCCAGCGCCCGCTGATAGTGCACCCGGTTGTCCTGCGCCCCGGCGAGCAGCTGATCGAGCACGCTGAGGGTGTCTCGGGGGGAGCCGCCGCCGGCCCGGATCACCAGCGGGAAGACGGCGTCATCGACTTCCACATCCTCGGATTCCAGGATCTTCTCGATCAGACCCCGCATGGTGCGCGGCGCCAGCAGCCGGAACGGGTAGTGGTGAGTGCGCGAGCGGATGGTCGGCAGCACCTTCTCCGGCTCGGTGGTCGCGAACACGAAGATCAGGTGCTCGGGCGGCTCCTCGACGATCTTGAGCAGCGCGTTGAACCCGGCGGTGGTGACCATGTGCGCTTCGTCCACGATGAAGATGCGGTAGCGCGACTGGGCGGGAGCGTAGAACGCCCGGTCCCGCAGCTCACGGGTGTCATCGACGCCGCCGTGGCTGGCCGCGTCCAGTTCCACCACGTCGACCGAGCCGCCGCCGTTGGGAGCCAGCGCCGCGCATGAGTCGCACACGCCGCACGGCGTCGGGGTGGGCCCCTGCACGCAGTTCAGCGAGCGGGCGAGAATCCGCGCCGAGGATGTCTTGCCGCAGCCACGTGGCCCGGAGAACAAGTAGGCGTGATTGATCCGCCCCGCTGACAGCGCGGTCGACAGCGGATCGGTGACGTGTTCCTGGCCCACCACCTCGGCGAATGTCGCCGGTCGGTACTTGCGGTAGAGGGCCACGCCAGCAGGTTACCCAGCGGGACCGACGATGCGGACCGAACGGTCCGCTGAGGAGGCCCGCAATCAAGCCTGAGCCGGTGTGACCCCGCCGTCGGCAAGCAGCGACTCGGTGGCCGAGAGCAGCACGCAGGTGGCCAGCCCGTCGATGGCCTCACCCAGATCCTGAGGTGTCGGCAGGCTCGGCGCGATGCGAATGTTGGTGTCCTGCGGGTCATTGCGATACGGGAAGGACGCACCGGCCTCGGTGACCGCGATCCCGGCTTCCTTGGCCAGCGCGACGGTGCGCTTGGCGGTGCCAGGCAACACGTCGAGGCTGATGAAGTAGCCGCCCTTGGGGTCGGTCCACGACGCGGTCTTGGACTCGGTCAGCCGGTTGTCCAGGATGTCAAGCGCGAGGGCGAACTTGGGCGCCAGGATCTCCCGGTGCCGCAGCATGTGCGCCCGCACCCCGTCGGCGTCCTTGAGGAACTTGAGGTGCCGCAGCTGGTTGACCTTGTCCGGTCCGATCGATTTCTTCCCGGAGTACTGCAGGTACCAGGCGATGTTGCCCAACGAGCCGCCCAGGAAGCTCACCCCACCGCCGGCGAAGGTGATCTTGGAGGTCGAGGTGAACACCAACGGCCGGTTCGGGTTACCCGCTTGGGCGGCCAGACCCAGGACGTCGACCTGGCGGACGAAATCGGTAGTCAGGGTATGGACCGGGTAGGCGTTGTCCCAGAACAATCGGAAATCGTCTGCAGCGGTACGCATTTGAACCAGCCGGCGCACCACCTCCCACGAGTACACCGCGCCGGTGGGGTTGGCGTACACCGGCACGCACCACATGCCCTTGATCGCCGGGTCGGCGGCGACCAGCTCTTCGACCAGGTCGACGTCGGGACCGTCGTCACGCATCGGGATCGGGATCATCTCGATGCCCAGGGTCTCGGTGATGGAGAAGTGCCGGTCGTAGCCGGGCGACGGGCACAGGAACTTGACCGCCGGCTCGCGAATCCAGGGCCGCGGCGAGTCCACGGTGCCGTGCAACATGGCGAACACCACGGCGTCGTGCATCAACTCCAGGCTGGCGTTGTTCCCGGCGATCAGGTTGGGCACCGGGATGCCGAGCAGTTCCCCGAAGATGGCCCGCAGCCCGGTCAGGCCGTGCTGGCCGCCGTAGTTGCGGGTGTCGGCGCCTTCCTCATCGCGGAAGTTACCCGCACCGGGCAGGGTGAGCAGCTCGTTGGACAGATCGAGTTGGGCGCTGGACGGCTTGCCACGGGTCAGGTCCAGCGACAGATTCTTGGCCTGGAGTTCGGCGTAGTTGTGCTGCTGGCGCTGATGTTCGGCCAGCAGTTCGTCGCGCCCGAGGGACTGAAATGGCACGGTGCCCCTTTCGGTCAGCCCACGCCGTGAATCCGCAGGATCCGACGAGTTAAGGGGACCCCGCGCACCCGCCAGAGCCCGTTGACCCTTGCTGCCTTCCAGCCCTGGGGGAGTTCACAGGATGGACGCCGCGCGGGGTCCGGTGGGGAGTCTAGTACCGGGACGTGCGTCCCGCATCGTCGTCGACCGGTACTCACAGGTCAGGCCCGCTCGGCCGGTCGTGAACCGATACGCCGGTCGGCTACCATGGCCAACGGAGGATTCGCCTAGTGGCCTATGGCGCTCGCCTGGAACGCGGGTTGGGTTAATAGCCCTCGCGGGTTCAAATCCCGCATCCTCCGCACCTGATCCCGGGGTGCGACCAGAAACCGTTCAGGCTCGGTCGCATCCCGGGTCCACAAACAGACCTCCGAGGAGTGGCATGGCGCGGCGCGGCGCAAAAGCACTGCACCTTGCCCTGTTCCTGCTCGGCGTCGTGCTCTACGTGGTGTTCGTGCTACCCCGCTGGTGGGTGCTGGTCGGTGACATCCCGCCGGTGCTGGCCACCGCCGGCCGGATCGCGGCCGGCATCCCGATCGGCCTGGCCGCACTGCCGGTGATGCAGATGTTGCAGGCCGCGCAGCGCAGCAAACCCCGCCCACCGGAGTTGGCGCTGCGGCTTCGGCACTGGTCGGTCCTGCTGCATCTGGTCGCCGGGGGCCTGATCCTGCTCGCCGCGATCGTCGAGATCTGGCTGCGGCTGGCGGTCGGCGGTCCCTGGTTGTTCGCCGTCTATGGCGCCGCCGGCGCGATCGCGGTCCTGGCATTGCTGGCGCTGTATCTGTCCTTCGTCGCCGAGCAGCCTCCCGCCGGGCCGAAGCCGGCCACGGCCGACAAAGCCACGAAGCCGAGCGTGTTCGGAAAGTTCAAGGGCACCGGGAAGTTCAAGGGCGCAAAGAAGATCCGGGGCGACGTTAAGCCCAGCACCAAGCGCGGCCGCAAGGCGGCCCCCGCGACTCCTCCCGCGGAGCCCACCGACACGGAGCTCGCCGAGCCCACCGACACGGGAACCTCCGACGACGGCGGCGATACCAATGTCGGTACCGAGGCCGACCTTCCGGATACTGCCGCCGTCGTGCTAAGCACGCCAGAACCGGCCGACGACACCACCGTCGACGCCGCCGAACCAGCCGCCTCGCTATCCGTCGACCAACCCGATCGGCCGGAGACCGGCGGACTGCGCAACAAGCGACCGACCGGCAAGAGCCGACACCGCCTGCGCCGCTGAACTAGACGTACTCGCGCCGCGTTCAGACGGTCACTGACCGCCTAGCTCGGGGTGGTCCGGTTGGGCAGCGTCAGATCAATGTCGGAGATGTTGATGAAGCCGATCTTGTTGTTGGCGTAGGCCGTCGCCGAGCTGGTGATCTGTAGTTTGAGTGTGCCGGCGCCGAGCAATCCGTCGTTGGTGTAGACGATGCTGCTCAGATCGACGCTGACCTGGTGCTCTTTGCCGTCCAGGGTGACCGACACCGGGGTGACGATATTGCCCAACACCTGACCGGTAGCGGTGTCGATGATCTGGGCGTACACCGCCCGGGCGTTACCGATGCCCTTGTAAGTGAAACTCAAGGTCGGGGGGCCGACGACCTGGGTGTCCGCGGGCACGATCACGTCGAGGTTGATCGCGTTGCGGGCCGGAGCGCCGCCGGCCAGCGAGTACGGCAGCCCGCCGACGCCCGGGCCGGATCCGCCGATCAGCGGCGCGATCAGCAGGTGGCCGCCGTTGGAGCTGGTGGTGATGGACGGGAGATCGTTGAAGGTCGGGTCGTTGGGCAACACATTGGAGGTGTAGTGGTCGCCGAGCTGGTCGAACCACTGGAAGTTCGGGATCGCATCAGCCGGCGTGCCGTTACCCGCCACGTATTGGTCCAGCCACGCCAGCGCAGAATTGCGCAAAGTCGAGGCCTGATCCTCGTTGATCGGGTAGCTGCAGACGCCGTGGCCGCCGCAGAACCAGATGACCTTGGCGGTGGTCCCGGTGGCCAAGATCGCATCGGCGTTCTCCAGCGACTGGTTCAGCGGGAACAGCACATCCACGAATCCCTGGGTGAGCAGGGTCGGGGAGGTCAGCTGGCTCAGCAGCGCGGTCGGGCCGCTGCTGGACAGCACCGCCTGCGCGGTCTTTGTGATGAAACCGAGCAGATCCCCGGTGGCGATGGCCAGGTAGATCTGATTGTTGATCCGGGCCTTGGTCTCGACCAAGGCGAACGCCAGCAAGTTCGTCATGATGGTCTTGAAGTTCCCGTCCGGGTACAGCGACTCGTTCAGCGAATGCCAGGCGATGTCGGGAACGATCGCGTCGATTCGGGAATCGATGCTGGCCGCCGTCAACTGGATGCCGCCGCCGTAGGATCCACCGACCATGCCGACCTTCGGGTCGCCCGGACCGTTGAGCGCGGCCGGGGTGTCGGCGGCGACGTAGTCGATGAGCGCCGAAACGTCGCGGCCCTCGAAGAACGGGTTGTCCAGCTGCAAGATGCCGCCGGAATCGAACTCACCACGCGGATCCCAGGTGACCACGTTGTACCCGTGCTCACGCAGCGCGCCGACGCCCAGGGTCTCGGCGGTCTGTGTCGGATCGGAGCCGCAAATACCGCACTGCGCGTACGGGTCGGTCTGCCCGGGCGAAGCAAGGCCGGGTGGGTTGAGCACGGTCGGTGCGGTGTCGCCTACCGCCAGGCCGACCGCAGGGAACCAGTTGGCGCTGATCCCCACGCCGTCGAAGGACGTCACCTTGTATGTGTAGGCGACCGGGGTCTCGCCCGGGGCCAAGGTATTGACGTTGGCGGTGACGGTGGCCACCACCGA
>CAYPTG010000115.1:0-7446 GCA_964413455.1 uncultured Mycobacterium sp.
GATGAACACCCAGATGACCGAGCCTTGACCGACGGCATGGGCGGCGATGAACACCATGAGGCCGATCAGCACCAGCACAGAAGACGTTGCGCTGAAATGCCCCCCGCGCGCGTACTGGTAGTAGAACATCACGCCGGCAAGGAATCCCAGGGAGATCAGGTACCCGATCGAGCCGATGAGCATCAGCTTGCGGCGACCGATCCGGTCGATCAGGGACAGCCCCACCATGGTGGCCACCATGTTCATCAGACCGACTCCGACGCTCATCCACAGAGACGCGTGGTCGCTGGCTCCGGCCTCATGCATCACCCGTGGCGCGTAGTAGAGAATCGCGTTGATTCCGGACAGCTGGTTGAACACGGCGATGGCGACCGCCAACATGATGATCTTGCGGTGACCGCGAGTAAAGAACGGCACCGAACGCGCGTTTTGCGCCGCTGCCAACGATTCCCGGATTTCGGCCAGCACGGAGTCGGCCTCTTCTTGGGTGGCGCATAGCCGGCGACAGGTCGCTGCGGCGGCGTCCCATTTGCCGTTGGCCGCCAACCATCGTGGGGTTTCTGGAACTGTGGGCAGCAAGAGCAGGAAGAGGGCGGCGGGAACAGCCATCGCGGCAAGCATCCAACGCCAGTCGAGGTCGCCCGGAACCAGAGCATGGATAACGGCGTTCGACAGATACGCGAGCAGAATGCCGAGCACGATGTTGAACTGGACCAATCCCACCAGTCGCCCGCGCTTGCTGGGCGGAGCGATCTCGGCGGTGTAGATCGGTGCGCAAACGCTAGCCGCGCCAACACCGATGCCACCGATGCAGCGGAACAGCATCAGGGTTTCGACGTTGCGCGCCAACGCCGATCCGATAGCACCGGCAAGAAAAAAGATGCCCATGGCGTAGAGCACCTTCTTGCGGCCGTAGCGGTCAGCGGGTCGACCGGCGGTCAACGCACCGACAATCGTCCCGATCAGTGCGGTGGTCACGACGAGGCCCAACCTGGCATCGCTGAGCGCGAAGACTTGCTGAATCTGTTGCTCCGCACCGGAAATCACGGCGGTGTCGAACCCGAAGATCAGCCCGCCGACAGCGGCCACAATGGCGCTACGGACTACCAAACGATTCACAAGGTGACAGGCTAAGTGCACCCGTCAGATGTCGGGGGAAATCCGCTTAGCCTGATCGCAGCGCTTTAGCCAACTCGCCGAAGGCGTCCACCCACTTGCCCATGTCCGCCTCGGTGTGGGCCAGCGACACCAGCCACTGATCGTCCATGCCCGGGGGGGTCAAGATGCCGCGGTTGATACCCCACAGCCAGCCCAGTTCCGCGGCCTCGAAATCGGTGCTGAGTTTGTAGTCCCGATAGTTGCGGATCGGGGTTGGCGACCAAGTCACCGCACCCTTGACGCCGAACCCGACGGTGTGGGCGGGCAGTTCGTACTCGCCGATGATGTTGTCCATCGCCGCCATGGCGTTGTCGTTGACCTGTTCGGCCGCGGCCAACGCCTGCGGGGTGGCGATCTCATCGACCGCAGTGGCGGCAGCCATGCACAACGGGTTGCCGTTGTAGGTACCGAAGTGGGCCATCCGATTGTCGACGACAACCTGCATGACTTCTTCGGTGCCGCCGAACGCGGCCAGCGGCAGGCCGCCGCCGATGGACTTGGCGAACGTGGCCAGGTCCGGCTTGACGCCGAGCCGTACGGCCGCGCCGTTGGCACCGGCGGTCAGACCGGTTTTGACCTCATCGAAGACCAGCAAGACGTTGTGTGCGTCGCACAGTTTGCGAACGCCGGCCACGTAGCCGGCGTCGGGCAACACGATGCCGAGATTTTCGATGACCGGCTCCATGACCACACAGGCGAGGCGATCGCCGTTGGCGGCCAGCATGCGTTCCATGGCCGGCAGGTCGTTATAGGGCACCACATGGACTTCGCCGGGCTCGACGTCGAAGGGCACTTGCGGAATCGGGTTCTCGGCCGGGCCGATGTCAGCGATGTCCGGCTTGACCGACACCGAAAGGCCGTCGTAGCCGCCGTGATAGCCACCTTCGATCTTCACGATGGCTTTGCGGCCGGTGTAGGCGCGGGCTGCGCGCACCGCGTACATGGTGGATTCGGTGCCGGAGTTGGTGAAGCGCAACATGTCCAGACCGAAACGCTGCTTGAACCTTTCGGCGACGTCGGTGGAGATCGGCGACGGGGTGACGAACAGGGTGCCGATGTCATCCAGCGATTCTTTGACTTTGGCCACCACCGTCGGGTTGAGGTGGCCGACGAGCATCGCACCGAAGCCCATCGACAGATCCAGCACCTGGCGGTCGTCGCAGTCGGTGACATACGCACCGCGCGCGGACTTCACCCCGACCGGGTAGGGATCCCAGTATTGGAAGCTGCTGGTCACCCCGAGCGGCAGGGTCTTGGTCGACCGTGCCGCGTGGTCGGCCGAGCCGGGAGTGGTGGTGGCGTAGCGTTCCCATTCCTTGGCCATCAGCGCGGACACCCGGGCGGGGTCGAGCGGGGTGTAGGAAGCCGGCAACTGCCGCCAGCCTGCGGGGTCATGGGCCGGAGACGTGGCGGCCGTGCCTATCGATGGGCTCATCGGGATCCTTCAACCAGTCGGTATATCCGGCCGCAGCCTATCCCGATCGCCGCGGTTGGGCCTTCCGAACAGAAACGATCAGTTACGGCCCCATGATCGCCAGGCCCCAATTGAGGTGTCCGCTCCAGACCGAAGCGATCCGCCCACCCTGAACCGCCGGCTTCGGGTCAGAGATCGGTCCGCCGCACGCACGGATCTGCGACACGGTGTTATCGAGGTCGGGGCTTTTCAGCGCCAGGCCCGCGAGCGCAGGTTCACGGCCGTTCGCGACGACTTCGATGAAGGCCTCCCCGACGCGGTAGAACGCCATCTCCGGGCCCTGCGGTCCACGTGGGTGAAAGCGCCGGCGTGGCCCCTCCCCCAGCACCGCGCTGAGTGCGTCGATGGATGATTCCAGATCCGGCACGGTGTAGACGATGTGATCGGCGGCGGTAACCCCGCACCGGTGCGTTGTCACAGCAGCCGGTGGATGCACGACGGTCTGTACTCCGAGAAGGTAAGGGTCGGAATGGATTTCGTCGAATCCCCAGCCGTACTGGCCGATGGTGCAGCGGACCCGACCGATGTTGATGCCTCCATCATCGATGGCGAACCCGAGGGTGGTCCATGCTCGTTCATCGCCGGGCACACCGAGCCAGGTGAGGGCGGTCATGAGCTACCTGTCAACCGCGGCGCATCGCTCGGAGCTTTTCGGCGATTTCGATGGCATCGTCCTCACCGATGTCATCGGAGTGCTGGTATGGGCGGGCGGCCACCATGTACAGCAGTCCGGTGCCGACGACGATGAACAGGCCGACCACCACCACCCACCGGTCGATGAAAGTCTCGGTGCCGGGCGGGGGTTTGATCAGCAGGATCATCGCGAGGACGCCGTAGGTGAGGGCGGCGACGTTGACCACTTTGCCCCACGTGCCCAGGTTCCAGTCACCGGCGGGCTGCCACCCCTTGAGGCGCTGCCGTAGCGCGGCCAGCACCACGGCCTGGAACGCGATGTAGATCCCCAGCACGGCGAACGCGGTGATGCGGGGTAGTTGGTTGGGCTGGGCGTAGACGTAGAGGCAGATCAGGATCGGGATGACGCAGGCCACCAGCAGCGCGTTGGCCGGAATCGAGTGGCGCGCAGACATTTTGGCCAGCCAGGAGCTGCCCGGCAGCATCCGGTCGCGGGCGAACGCGTACAGCAGCCGGCTGCCAGCGGCCTGCAGTGACAGCACGCAGGAGATGAAGGCGGTGATCGCGATGCACAGGAAGATCTTCGAGCCGACCAGGCCCAGCGAGCTCTCCAAGATCCGCGGAATCGGGTCCGGGTCGTTGCCGGCGATGATCTCTTTCAGGTCAGGTGCCGCCAATACGTAGCCGCCGTAGGACATCAGCCCGGATATTCCGCCGACCAGGATGGTCAGCATCATCGCGCGCGGGATCCTGGTGGTCGGATCGGAGACCTCTTCGGCGACGTCGCCGCACGCTTCGAATCCGTAGAACAGGAACAACCCGGACAGCGCCGCACCCAGGAAGGTAATGGCATACGGCGTGGCGCCACCGGCGCCCATCGAGTCGAAGAACACCGAGAACGAGTTGGCTCGCTTGAAGAACAGCAGATACAGCCCCAGTGCGATGACCCCGATGAGTTCTGCGGCCAGCCCGATCTTCGCGATCCGGGCCAGCATCTGAGTGCCACTGAAGTTGATGGCCAGCGCGAGCACCAATAGTCCGACGGCGGTGAACAGTTGGACTTCCCGGGTTGATTCGATACCGAACAGCGCGCCCACGAAGTGCCCGCCGAATTCGGCGACCGCGGTGACGGTGACGATCACCGCCCACAGGTAGATCCAGGACACCAGCCAGGCGTATTTGCGGCCCCACAGCCTTCGGGTCCACGGATAGATCCCGCCGGCGATCGGATACTGCGACACCACCTCGCCGAAGACCAGCGCGACCAGGAATTGGCCGCATCCCACGATCACCAGCCACCAGATCGCCGGCGGCCCACCGATGGTCAGGCTGTAGGCGAACAGTGAATACACCCCGACCAGCGGGGAGAGGTAGGTGAATCCCAGGGCCATGTTCGACCAGAGGCTCATCGACCGGTGGAAGTCCTGCCCGCTATAGCCGAGCGCCTCCAGATGTGCGTGCGCCTGGTGCGACTGGTGACCGTCGGACATGAGGGCTCCGTTCCGCTGGGTGGGAGGTCTTCATTCTGACCGGGGTGGAGCGCGTTGGCGCGCCGATCACAAATACATCCCTTCCGGAACCGCGGCGCGGTAGCGTCCGCTGCCCACCTCAGCCAAGAGCGTTGCGGTGGTGACGTGTCCGCCGTCACCGGCGAGTACGGCACGGCGGACGATTTCACGGATATCGCTTCCGCTGGTCTGCTCGGGAAGAGCAGCCGCCACCGCAGCAGTGTCGACGGCGCGGCCGCCAGGCAGGTCGTTGATCAGCACCGCCAAGATTCGAGCGGCATCGGTGTGGTTGGGATATCCCACCTCGACGACGGAGTCGAACCGCCCGGTTCGGATGGCCGCCTTGTCCAAGGTGTCGGCGTCATTGGTGGATGCCAGCGTCAAGATTCGGGCGTCGGGTTGAATATCCATGGCCGCCAACAGTTCCGAGAGCCCACCTCCGCCGGTCTTGCGGTCCCCGCACCAAAGATCGACGTCTTCCAGCACCAGCAGAACCGGCCCGCCGAGACGCTGGGCTTCCTGCACGACGGCGGTCAACAATTCCGCGCCGGCCTTGGCTTCGACGTAGATGACGGTGAACTCTCCGACTACCTCGCTGGCCACGACCGTGCTGACAGCCGACTTTCCCGTGCCAGGTGGTCCGCACAGCAGCACGCCGCGGCGGGCTCCTAGTCCGTGTGCGTTCAGTAGTTCGTGGCGGTCGCGTACCGCGGCGAGGCCGAGATCGATCTCTGACCACACTTCCTCGGACACGATCACGTCGTCACGGTTCACCGTTGATGGCAGGTCGATCACCGTGAGGGTCAGGCCGTGCGAGTACGTCGCGCGCAGGCCTCGACCCCGGTACGGGTTGAGCTCGTCAGCGCGTTTGGCAAGCCGCTCCAGCACTTCGCGGGCTTGGGCCTGGTGCTGGGCAGCTACGTATGCGCTCACTTCCGCGGCGTACATGACGGTCTCGCGTGTCTCAATTCCGATGACACATCCGGTGTCCGCCAAGAGCGTCCCCGCGGGGAAGTGCACTCGCAGGCACAGCGGATGGCGGTAGCGGCGCCCACCGATCTCGGTTTGTGTCCATGCCGGAGGGTTGGCGTGATGATTGGGACCGATCTCGCAGATATCGGCGTGGGCGTTGATCCACTCCGCCAGAGCCACTGCGATGGTCAATTGGGACACCGGATTGAGGGCGCGCTCTTCATCGAGCAGCTGCCGGCGATCGCCGACCCCGAGGCATCGGGCCGTGAACTGATCGGCCGTCTCGGCGCTGTCGGAGCGGTCGGCGACGCCGATCAGCAGCTCGCCGAGCGCACGCAGGGTAGGCCGCACCTCACCGTCGAGCCCATCGAGCCAGCCGGCCACATCGCGGATGGGCCGACGGTCAGGGTTCGGGCGGTCGGAAGCTCTGGCGGGAGGGGCTGAGAGGTCGTCGTCGGTGAGAGTCATCTTCGTGTGCGGAGGTTCGGGAACAAGGCAAGCTGTCCAGAATGGCACTGAGCTGACGCATGGTCAATTGGTTTTTTTCAGACGGCACGGTGCGCTGACCGCAGACCTTTGTTCCGACCGCCGAATTGTTATCATTGATGTGATATCGGAGGTATCGATGGAACAGATCTTGATCCGCAATCTTCCGGCGGGAACCAAGGCCGCGTTGCGGGTTCTTGCTGCACGTCACCAGCACTCCGTCGAAGCAGAAGCGCGCGCCATACTGACTGCGGGATTGTCGGCCGAAGACGTCCCCATGTCGGTGCTGCTCGCCGCCGACTCCGGCCATGACATCGACTTTGAGCCCGAACGTCTCGGCCTGACCGCCCGCACCCCGGAACTGTGACCTATGTACTAGACACCAACGTCGTGTCCGCCCTCCGGGTACCGGGACGCCACCCCGCGGTACAGGCGTGGACGGACTCCGTTCCGGTCTCCGACCAGTTCGTGGCGGCCACAACACTGGCCGAAATCGAACGCGGAGTGATCGCCAAGGAACGCACCGACCCACCCCAGGGCGAGCACCTACGACGTTGGTTCAACGACAAGGTGCTGCTTATCTTTGCCGGCCGAGCACTGCCGTTCGACCTGCCCGCCGCCCGAATCCTGGCAACCTATCGGGTGCCCGAGCACGCCCCCTATGACGACGCGCTGCTCGCTGCGGTCGCCCAGGCTTCCGGGAAAATCGTAGTTACCCGCAACACCCGGCCCTTCGAACCGCTCGGCGTGCGATGTCTAGACCCCTGGAGCCACCACTAACGCCGAACGAGCGGCGGCGGCTACATCCCGCGGGGTGCGTACATGATGATGCCCACGCCGACGAGGCAGACAGCAGCTCCGGCGATGTCCCACCGGTCCGGGCGGTATCCGTCCAGAGCCATTCCCCAGAGCAGCGATCCGGCGACGAACACACCCCCATAGGCCGCCAGGATGCGGCCGAACTGGGCGTCGGGCTGCAACGTCGCGACGAATCCGTACGCACCGAGGGCGGCGATCCCCGCGCCCATCCACATCCAGCCACGATGCTCCCGCACCCCCTGCCAAATCAGCCAGGCGCCACCAATTTCGGCAACGGCAGCCAGGATGAAGAGCAGAACCGAACGAGTCACCGTCATAGTCTTTGTAGGTTCTCACCTTCCGCTGCATATGGCCGCCTTGTCCGAGATTGACCCCCCTGCTTACGGCGCTTTCACA
>CAYPTG010000116.1:0-7412 GCA_964413455.1 uncultured Mycobacterium sp.
GATGTTCCAGGTGAAGATCGGCATCCGGAACATCGTCATACCGGGGGCGCGCATACAGACCACCGTGGTGATCATGTTGACCCCGCCGAGGATGGTTCCCAGACCGCCGACAGCCAGGCCCATGATCCACAGATCCCCGCCGGCGCCCGGCGAGTGAATCGCGTCGGTCAGCGGTGAGTACGCCGTCCAGCCGAAGTCCGCGGCGCCGCCCGGGGTGATGAAGCCCGCGGTGGCGATCCGCGCGCCGAACAGGAACAGCCAGAAGGAGAACGCGTTCATCCGGGGGAACGCCACGTCGGGGGCGCCGATCTGCAGCGGCAGGACCAGGTTGGCGAAGCCGAACACGATCGGCGTCGCATAGAACAGCAGCATCACCGTGCCGTGCATGGTGAACAGCTGGTTGAACTGCTCGTTGGACAGGAACTGCAGGCCGGGCACCGCCAGCTCGGCGCGCATCAGCAGCGCCATCAGGCCGGCCAACGCGAAGAAGGTGAAGCACGCGACGACGTACATGATGCCGATCAGCTTGTGATCGGTGGTGGTGACGATCTTGTAGAGCAGGTTGCCTTTAGGGCCGGCAGGCGGCTGGGCGGGGCGACGGGCCTCTAGTTCCCCGCGGGGCGGCACTACGGCTGTCACAAGATCCTCCAACCCTCCGTTGGGACCGAGCCCAAATACAAACCAGAAACAAATCCAGCCCGAAAACAAACCTACGGCGAATAGTAGCCCCAAAGCGGCCCCCTTGGGCGGCCGGTCCTACATTCTGTCGTATTTCGCGTCGCGCCCCTTCCCTTACCCGCCTTAATGGCAGGTCACACCGGGTTTGTGACGACGGGTGTTACGGTCGCGTCGTGCTTTTCCGGACCGGGTTGACGGGGTTGGCCGTGGTGGCTGCGGCCGCGGTCGCGCTCGGCGGTTGTTCGGCGTCCGCTCCACCTGTCCCGGCGGCCTCTACCAGTGCGGTCATCACCAGTACCACCAAGATCGCCTCGGCCGGGGTACTCGGCAATCAACGCCGGCCCGACGAGTCCTGCGCTCCGCGACCGGCCGCCCTCGATGGCGCCGCACCCGGGCCGGTCCGACATGCCGCCGGCCAGACGGCGGTACGGCCCGACCCGATGCGGATCGTCGCGCTGGCCGGCGATGAACTCGACGCACTGTGCGCCCTGGGCCTGCAGTCGCGCATCGTGGCCGCCGCGCTGCCCGACGGGTCGGACTCCCAGCCGTGGTACCTGGGCACTGTGGTGCACGACGTCGCGGCGGCCGGCACCCGCAGTGCCCCGGATCTGGCCGCGATCGCGGCGGCCAAACCGGATCTGATCCTGGGGTCCCAAGCGCTGACCCCGGATTCCTACGCGGCGTTGACCGCGATCGCGCCGACGGTGTTCACCGCCGCACCCGGGGCGCGCTGGCAGGACAACCTTCGACTGGTGGGCGCGGCCACCGGACGGTTGCGGGCCGCCGGCGGGCTGATCGACGGCTTTGCCAAGCAAGCCGAGAAAGCCGGGCAGAACAACGATGCCGAGCACTTCCAGGCATCGGTGGTGCAGCTCACCGACTCGACTCTTCGGATATGGGGCGCGGATAGTTTTCCTGGCAGCGTGCTGGCGGCAGTAGGGGTGGATCGTCCTGCCGCGCAACGGTTTACCGACAAGCTGTACGTCGAGATCCCGATCAGCGACACCGACCTACAGCACTCCCCCGATCTGTCAGCGGCCGACGGTGACATTGTCTACATGTCGTTCGCGTCGCCGGGCGCCAAGGACCGGGCGCCGGTGTTGCTGGATAGCACCGCCTGGCGCGCGCTGTCGGCCAACCGGGACAACCGGGTGTTCGTGGTGAACAACGAGGTGTGGCAGAGCGGTCAGGGGCTGATCGCGGCCCGCGGAATCATCGACGATCTGCGCTGGCTCAACGCTCCGATCAACTGAGCGCCCCGATCAACTCGTCTCACCGGTCGGCCATTCGGCGAGCTTGTCGGCGACCCGCTGGATGTTCTCCGGGCCACCGTCGTGACGGGTGACTGTTTCGATGAACTCTTCGATCTCGTCATGGCCGATGGCGCCGCCGCCCAGGGCTTCGGGTTTCTTGGCCGCGATCTCCCGTACCACCGCGTCGACCTCGGCATCGGTCATCGGGGTGTTGCGCAGCAACGCTAGGAACGGCACCCGATCCGGTCCGGGCGCCCAGTCCGGGTACCCCGAACGCAGCCAGCGCACGGTGGAGCGGATGAGCCGCCTGACAGCCATGCGCTCAAGTGTCACGCCTTTGCTGCACTGCCGCTAGCCGGTAGAGCCCAGCGGTCAGAAGTTCATCAAAGTGTCGTCAACAGTTCGACGTCTCGCCCTTGCGCGAGCGCGACAATGCCGGCGTCGAAGGTAACGAGGCGAACTCCATGGCGACGCGCGAGCGTAAGTAGATGAGCATCAGTCACCTGGCGATGGCCGACGATGTCAGGAACATCGTCATCAACGAGCGACACGTCGTCGGAGAAAAACCGGTGATCGCCAACACCGCGCAAGGCCGCCAGGACGTGTCGGGCATTGGTCACGGTGATGGGGTACGCCAGCACCTTGGGGTTGGTGGACACGCGAACGAAGCCGCTTTCCGTGATGGGACAGGTTGCCCAAGGCTTTGACCCGTTGGCCGCAAACCATTCGCGGATTCGCACGTGGTGGATGTGGGAATCCCAAGCCAGCGCAACAAGTGCGTTGACGTCGAGCAGTGCCATCTCCGCTTAATCAGTCCTCGTCGAGAGCGCGCCGGACCATTTCTGGGGTAATCGGCGGCGCGCCGGACGGCACGCGGATGACCGGCAACCCGTCTGCGACGTCGACCCGCGCGGGCATAAGCCCACGTCGCGCCAACTCGGAAATCACCGCACCCAACGACCGACGCTCGCCAGCAGCGAGTTCGCGCGCCGCCGCGACCACATCGTCGTCGAGATCCAGGGTTGTGCGCATGTTCTGATGCTAACGCATCAACGCATCACGCGGACCGATCGGCTTACCCGGCCGCGCGCTGCCGCCTACCCGAGGCCGACGACGTGTCATTGTCCGAGGCCGACGCTCCCGAGCGACCGCGAACGCCTGGTGTCGACGCGTCGGCACCCCGGCTCGCCCGCCCGGACACCACAGGAGCCGGGTCGTCCACCGGGGCGGACACCGACGGCTCAACGACCACCGGTTCCGGTGCGACCACCGGTTCGGGTGCGACCACCGGGTCGGCGGCCGGCACCTCGGGAGCGGCCACCGGAGCCACCGGTTCGGCGACCGGAGCCGAGTCCTGCACCGGCGCTTGGGTATCCGCGACCGGAGCCACGTCCTGCACCTGCGCCACCGCGGCGACGGCGGCCGGCTCCTCGGCCACCGCGGCGCTCACCGGCGCCGGGTCGGCCACAGCCGCGGCCGGAGCCGGGGTAGCCGCCGTCGGCTCCGGTGTGGTGGCCGACGATCCCGCAGATCCCGACGACGTGTTCGGCACGATGATGCCCCAGAACGGCTTGGCCAACTGGGCTTGAATCCCGTCCACCAGCGCGTTCCACACATCACCGGGCACCGCCTTGCGCTCCTCGGGCGTCAGCGGGTCCACCGACCCGAACGGGGTCGGCGTGGCTCCGGTCAGGAACGTGCGGTTGTAGGTTCCGCCGTCGGTGGGCGTCTGCACATCGTCGTAACCGATGTTCACCAGGATCTTCAACGCCTGCTCCAGCGCATCGGCCACCGGATTGCCCAACAGGAACGGGCTGTTCAGCGCCTGCAGCACGGTGTTGGTCAACAATGTCGGAAGCCGCATGGGCGTGAGCAGCGGCAACTCGTTGGGGACCACCGTCACGTAGTAGGCCTCACCGTCGACCATCGGCAGGGTCGGGAACAGCACCGGCACGATCGGGCCCATTTGCAGCACGGCGGCAAGGTTCAGCCCGACCGCAGCGACGTCGGTGGCCCCGCCGTTTGCGTTGGCGACCACAGTCGAACCCGCACCGCCGGTCAGCAGGTTCAAGGGCAACCCCGCCCAGAGCGAATTCGCCAGCGAGAAGAGGTTGAAGACCTCGGGGAAGTCACCGATCGGGTCGTAGGCCCAGGTCACGTCGACGGTCGAGGCATTCAACACGATCTTGCCGTCCGGCGAGGTGTACTTGCCGGCCGCCGGCATCGTCGGGTTCAGCCCGAATGCGCTGGCGATACTCGGGAAACGGCTCAGGATGCCACCGTTGGGCCGAACCGGGTTCTGCAGCAGCAGCAGCGCTTCGCTGGTCCAGGTCGGATTCGAGCTGGTCGAACCTGGTGCCGCGGTGAACGGAATGTAACCGGCCGGGGTTTCGCCGGTGGTCACACTCTGAATCTGAGCCCGGTACGCGTTGACCAGGTTGAGGGTCTGCTCACTGGTGGCGAGCATCAGCGCATACCGGCAGTTGCTGGCGAAGCTCCCCGAACACGACGGTTGCGGAATGTTGGCGATCGTGTTGTACAGCCCCGCCGCTCCGGCGTTCAGGTTGCTGGTGTTGTTGGACAGGTACTTCAACATGAGTTGCAGGTTGAGGGTGACATCCCCGATCAGCGGCACATTTGCGGTGCCGCTGCCATAGATCTGCTGCGGCGGTCCCGAATTGTAGATTCCGCCGACGTCGGTTCCCGGGAAGGCGTTACCGACCAAGTTGAGGATTCCAGCCAGCGTGCCGGTGGTGTACGTCGGGTCCCAGACGAGGTCGACGTCCACCGCCTGTGCCGGCGGCGCGGCAGCCAGGCCCAGGGTCATGGCCGCCGCGGCGGCTCCGGCCACCGCCGTCGTCCTCGCCCGCCTCGCGGCCTTGCTCCGACGTGTCGCGCGATTCTCTGCCGGATGCTCCGTTGAATCAAACATGACCTGAATCTCCTTCTCTAGCAAGGGTTGTCTGGAATGTCTCAGGAGGCCGGCGGGGTTGGGGTGCCATCGGCGCCGGGGTTGCCGGAGATGGATCCGCCCTGGCCGCCATGGCCGCCGTAGCCGGTGCCCGCACCGTTACCGCCGTTACCGCCGTTACCGATGGCTCCGCCGTTACCGCCGTTACCGCCGGCGCCGTTGTTGCGACCGTTGCCGGCGTGTCCGCCGTTGCCGGACGGGGCGGTGGCGGTGGCGCCGATCGCGCCGGGATCGCCGTCGATGCGGCCGCTGCCGCCCGTGCCACCGGTGCCCCCGGTACCCGGGTCGCCGCCATTGCCGCCGTTACCGCCGTTGATTGTGGTGCAGGTCAAACCGCAGACACTATTACCGCCGTTACCGCCGTTACCGCCAGCACCGGAGGTCCCGCCTCGGCCGCCGTTACCACCGTGGCCTTCGCCGAGCAGGCCACCTGTGCCGGCGGCACCGCCGGCGCCGCCGACGCCGCCGTTGCCGCCGAGTCCGCCGTCGCCCCCGGCCCCGCCGGTGCCGCCGCAGGGGGAGCTGGCGTTGAAGCCGTTACCGCCGTTGCCGCCGTTGCCGGCGGCACCGCCGATGCCGCCGGCGCCGCCATCGCCACCGCGGCCGAGCAACGCGGTTCCGGTACCGCCGTTACCGCCGTGGCCACCCTCGCCACCGTTGCTTCCGGTACCGCCGGGCGATCCGGGAAGTCCGGTCAACGCGCCGTTGGTGCCATTGGTGCCGTTGGCGGCCAGCGCGCCGGCGCCGCCGACGCCGCCGTCACCGCCGTTGCCGAACAGAGCGAAGCTTCCGGCGCTGCCACCATCGCCGCCTAGCCCGCCGTGGCCGCCGCCGAAGTCCTCGGCCTTCCCGCCGGTGCCGCCCCGACCGCCGTGGCCGGACAACGTGCCGCCGTCACCGCCGTTACCACCGGTGCCGCCGTTGCGGCCGATGCCGCCGGTGCCACCGTCGCCGCCATTGCCTAGCAACGACGCTGAACCACCATGTCCGCCGGTGCCACCGTCGAGCCCAGAGCTCGCCAGAGCGAGGCCGCCGGTGCCACCGGCACCGCCATTGCCGTACAGCCAGCCGGCGTCGCCGCCGTTGCCGGCGGATCCGGCCCCGCCGGTGCCACCAGGACCGCCGTTGCCACCCTTACCGCCGTGGCCCCAGGTGACTGCGTTGTGGCCGTCCCCACCGTTGCCGCCCTTGCCGGCTGCCGCGATCGTCGAGCCACCGTCACCGCCGGCTCCACCGCTGCCGAAGAGCGTGGCTCCCTGGCCGCCATTACCGCCGTCACCGCCGTCACCGGAGCCGTTGCAGGCGCTGCCCTGGTAGGTGCTGCAGCCGTTGCCGCCCGCACCGCCGGCGCCGCCTTCGCCCCAGATCAGGCCCGCGGTACCACCGTCGCCACCCTGGCCGCCGGCGGTGCCCGCCGGGCCATATGCATTGCCGCCGACTCCGCCGGCGCCGCCGTTACCGACGAACATTCCGCCGTTACCGCCCTGGCCGCCGACTCCGCCGTTGCGACCGTCACCGCCGACGCCGCCGACTCCGCCGTGGGTTACCGAGAAGAGGCCGGCGCTGCCTCCGGCACCGCCATCACCGCCGTTGCCACCGTTGGAGTTGAGCTGCCCGACGCCGCCGAGGCCGCCATTACCGGCGCGGCCCCCGATGGCGAACAGGCCGGTGCTGCCGCCCTTACCGCCGGTGCCCCCCTTGGCTCCGTCATAACCGCTGGACCCGCCGGCACCACCGGTGCCGCCGGAACCGAAGATCGCTCCGCCGCGGCCGCCGTTACCGCCGGTGCCGCCGACGCTGCCCGCTCCACCGGTCGCCTCGGCTCCGACACCGCCGATGCCGCCGTCACCGAACAGCCAGCCGCCGTCACCGCCGTTGCCGCCCCGGCCGTCGTTGATCCCGGCGACACCGTTGCCGCCGGCGCCACCATTACCCCAGATTCCGGCACGGCCCCCGTTACCACCGCCGTAGCCGTTGCCGCCAATACCGAACAGCAGACCGGCGTTGCCGCCGGTGCAGGGCGAGACGGTGCAGGTGGACGACGTCCAGGTGTAGCCGTTTCCGCCCAGCACGCCGGCGTTCGGGTGGCTGGCGGTGCCATCGCCGAACAGCCAGAATTCACCGATCCCGACGACCTGGGCGCTCAGCGCCGCCTGGTTGGCGGGCAGCAATGGCGTGGGTGCCTGGTCGGCCTCGGCCGCCGGCGTGGGCTCAGCCGCGGCGGCCGCCGCGGGCACGGTCGGTGCGAACACGGTCTCCGGAATCGAGTTGGGCGTAGCCGGGTCAGTCAGCAACGGGGCCCCGGCTTCCGGAGCGCTCGGCGCCTGGGCTACCGAGGCATCGTTGGCCGGCGCTTGGACCACCGACTGATCAGCTGCCGGGGCGTCGGCCACCGGCGCTGGGACGGCCGCCTCGAGCTCTGGCTCGGGGACCGAAGCGGCGGCGCGAGGGCCGGACCGCTGAGCCGAAACCGACGGTGCCGCAACGTCATCGGAAGCCGACGGGGCCGA
>CAYPTG010000117.1:0-7384 GCA_964413455.1 uncultured Mycobacterium sp.
GGGGGAGCGGCATCGGGGTGGGGTGTGGCCCGCAGCACGACCACCAGGGCCGCGCAGCACAGCATGACCAGCCCGACCGCCCACATGCCGGCCTTGTCGTTACCGGTCAGGTCTGAGAGCGCCCCGGTGAGATACGGCGCGACGAACCCGCCGAGGTTGCCGATCGAGTTGATCAATCCGATGCCGGCAGCAGCCGCCGCGCCGGCGAGGAACCGGGTGGGCAGCGCCCAGAACACCGGGAAGGCGGCGAAGATACCGACCGCCGCGATGATCACCGGGATCATCACCGTCGCGGGGTGGTGCAGGTACAACGCCACCGGGATGGCCAGGCCGCCCAGCGCCAGCGGGAGCGCGACATGCCAGACGTGTTCGCGGGTGCGATCGGCGTGGCGCGACCAGAGGAACATCGCCAGCGCGGCGATGGCGTACGGGATCGCCGTGATCAGCCCCACCTGAACCAGCGACAGTTGGACGTCGAAGGTCTTTTTGAACCCGGCGACGATCGAGGGCAGGAAGAACGCCAGCGCGTAGAGACCGTAGGCGATGCCGAAGTAGACCGCCGCCAGCGCCCAGACCCGCGGACTGGTCAGTGTCCGGCGCAGCGGGTAGTGGAAGCTGCTGGCGACCCGGTGTTCCTCCTCGGCCAGCACTCCGGTGAGCCAGGCGCGCTGTTCGGCGCTCAGCCAATGCGCGTCGGTGGGCCGGTCGGTGAGCCAGAACCAGCAGACGATGCCCAGCAGCACCGCCGGCAGACCGACGCAGATCATCATGAACCGCCAGCCGGCCAGCCCGAAGACCCCGTGCCCGGTCTGCATTAGCCAGGCGGCCAACGGTGTGCCCAGCGCCGAGGCGATCGGGACGGCGAGCATGAAAATGCCGACGATGCGGGCCCGGTAGGCCGCCGGGAACCAGCGGCTCAGGTAGAACACCACGCCGGGAAACAGTCCGGCTTCGGCCACCCCAAGCAGGAAGCGCAGCACCAGCAGCATGGTGGCGTTGTTCGCGAACGCGATCGCCACCGCGACGATGCCCCAGGAGACCGCGATGCGGGCCAGCCAGCGTCGCGCCCCGAACCGGACCAGCGCCAGGTTCGACGGCACCTCCACCAGCACGTAGCCGATGAAGAAAATGCCCGACGCCAGGCCGAACATGGTCGCCGACAGTTGCAGGTCGGCGCTGATCTCGGCCTTAGCGATCCCCAAGTTGGTGCGGTCGAGGTAGTTCACCAGATACAGCGCCATCAGCAACGGCACCAGCCGCACCGTCACCCGGCGCAGGGTGTCGGCTTCCAGCGATCCCGGGCCGCTCGGTCCTGAGTTATTCACCGGCTAGTTGCCGGAACAGGTTCGACTGGCCGAAGGAGTTGATGATCGCGCTGAGCCGGTCGACGAGTTCGTCGGAGCTCAGTGCAAGGTCTCCCGCCAACCATGCGCTGATGGTTTGGGAGACCCCGCCGACCACGAAATGAGCGAACGCCTTGGTGGTTTCGTCGGCGGCCTGGCGGGTCATGGCCGCGGTGTGTTGGCCGGCCAGCATCACGAACAACGCGTCACTTTCCTGCCGTTTGCGGATCACGGTGGTGTGCGCCACCTGGGCGCCGAAGATCAGCCGACCGATGCGTGGATCGGTCTCGATGGTGCGGACGATCTCGTTCATTCCGGCCCGGTTCTGCTGGTCGGGGGGCGCGGAGGCCACCGCCGCCTGGGTGGCAGTGGCCAGTTGGGTGATCGCCCAGTCGAACACCGCGCCGATGAACTCGTCTTTGTCGGTGAAGCTCTCGTAGAAGTAGCGGGTGGCCAGTCCGGCCCGCTGGCAGATGCCGCGAACTGTCAGTTCGGCGGGGTCGACGTCGCTGCCGAGCAGGTGTAGCCCGCATTCCCGCAGTTGATATCGGCGGCGGGACAACCGGTCGGCAGCTTCGACGCCGGCGTACGGCCGTGCCTGGGTCACGGCGTCATCTTGACATCAGCTGTGGCCCCGGCACAATATCTGGAAACAAATGTCTTCAGTTTCCCGTGGGGGCGGCATGACTAGTGAGCATGAGTTGGTCGGCCCAGCGGATCGCCCGGTCAGCGAATCTAGCGGCTCAGCCACCGGCGCAAGTTTACTGCGCCGGCTGATCAGATACGCCCATTACGACGACGGAATCCCCGGTGTCGCGCTGCTGGCCGGGCCGGCCAACGTGATCATGCAGCTCAGCCGTCCTGAGGTCGGCTACGGGGTGATGGAGAGTCGGGTAGAAAGCGGCCGCGTCGACCGCCATCCGATCAAACGCGCGCGGACCACGTTCACCTACCTGGCGCTGGCCACCCATGGCACCCCCGCCCAGCAGCGGGCTTTCCGCAAAGCGGTGACTCAGGCACATGCCCAGGTGTTCTCGACCGAGGAAAGCCCGGTGACATACCGGGCGCTCGACCCGGAGCTACAGCTGTGGGTGGCGGCGTGCCTGTACAAGGGCGGCGTGGACGTGCGTCGCATCTTCATCGGGGAGATGGACGACGAGACCGCCGACCGGCACTACCGGCAGAGCATGGCGCTGGGCACCATGCTGCAGGTTCGCCCGGAGATGTGGCCCGCCGACCGCACGGCCTTCGACAAGTACTGGGACGAGCAGCTGGACAAGATCCACATCGACGACGCGGTTCGCGAGTTCCTCTCCCCCATCGCGGTGGCTCGGCTGGGATCGTTGCGGCTGCCCGGCCCGCTGCGCCATGTCAACGAGAGCCTTGCGCTGCTGATCACCACCGGCTTTCTGCCGCAACGGTTCCGCGAGGAAATGAAGTTCGACTGGAACCGCTCCAAGCAGCGTGAGTTCGACGCGCTGACAACGTCGATCAAGATCGGCAACAACATCGCCCCGTCGTTCATCCGGAACTTCCCGTTCAATCTGCTGGTGCACGACGTGAATTGGCGGATGAGGACCGGACGTCCACTGGTCTAGCTGATCGTCGCGCGGATAGTGTTTTCGATATGCGTAGCGACCACGACAGCTGGGATATCACCACCGGCGTCGGGTCCACGGCGCTGTTTGTCGCCGCGGCGCGTGCGCTGGAGGCGCGCAAACCCGACCCGCTGGCCCTCGACCCCTACGCGGAGGTGTTCTGCCGCGCCGCAGGCGGCCCCTTCGCCGACCTGTTGGAGGGCGGCGGTGCAGATCACCCGCTGCTCTCCGAAGAATTCGGCACCCATTTCGTGACCTTCCAGGGAGCGCGAACCCGCTATTTCGATGCCTACTTTCGGGATGCGGCCGCTGCCGGGGTGCGGCAGATCGTGGTGCTCGCAGCAGGTTTGGACTCGCGCGCCTTCCGGTTGGATTGGCCGGCTGGGACGACGGTTTTCGAACTCGATCAGCCCAGGGTGCTGGAGTTCAAACGTCAGACGTTGGCGCAGCACGGCGTCACCCCGCATGCTCGACGAGTCGAGATCGCTGTCGATCTACGCGACGATTGGCAAGCTGCCTTGTGCACCAACGGTTTTCGTCCCGATGAGCCTTCGGCGTGGATCGCAGAAGGTCTGCTGATCTACCTTCCCGCTACTGCTCAGGACCAGCTGTTTACCGGTATCGATTCGCTGGCTTGCCTGGGCAGTCGTGTTGCCGTGGAGGAAGGCCGCCCGATGGACCAGACGGCTTTCAAGGCGAAGGTCGAGGAAACCAAAGCTGCCGACGACATCAGCGATCAGTGGTGGCAGCTGATCTACAACGAACAATGTGCGCCAGCGGCACAGTGGTTTTCGCATCGCGGTTGGGACACTGAGGCAACCCCGCTGGCCGAGTACATCGAGTCCGTCGGCCGTGTAGTGCCATTGAGCAACGTCGAGGTCGCCACGATGATCGAGAGCATCACGCTGGTCCGTGGGACCAAGACGCCGATCGGGTAGACGGACAGCGGTCAGTCGAACATCAGCGGCCGCAGGAATCGGTTGGTGCGACGCAGGTATTCCGGCTGGCTGACATGCAGCACGTGGTTTCCCGGGAACCAGTGCAGAGCGCAGCGATCCCAGTGCTTCCACAACGCCTCGGCGTGGTCGGGCGGCGCCAACCGGTCCCCAAGTCCGGTGATGATCAGCCGGCGATCCTTGGGCACCAACGGCTGGTAGTTCAACGGTGAGTGGTAGGCGAAGGCCGAATACGCTTCGGCGCGGCTCATCCCGCCGACGGTGTGCGCTAACCGGACCACCTTGCTGGCCGGCCACCATCCATCGAATGCCGACTCCGGCGTCACCAACGGGACGTTGGGGATCACCGCCTGCAGCCGATCGTCGGCGGCGGCCACCAGTGCTGAGGTGTAGCCGCCCAGCGACAGCCCGGTCAGCGCGATCCGGTCAACACCGCTGTCCTGTAACCAGTTCAGGATGCTCCGAAAGTCGTATACCGCCTGGCCCATAGCTTCGGCGAACCCGGTCATCCCGCCGGCGAAGTAGCCGTAGCCACTAAAGGGGGAGAAGCGCTCAGCGCGGCGGCCGTGGAACGGCAGCGTGTAGAGCAGCACGTCGTAGCCGGAGCGGTAGAACCACGGCAGCGAGAAGAACAGCCCGTTGAGCAGATAGGGCGAGCCCATGAAGCCGTGAATCACGCACAGTGTGGGATGCGGGCCGTTGCCGTGCCGCCAATGCTGGAACCGGACAACGTTGTTGTGCTTAAGCTTTCGCCACTTGTCGCGCATCGCCGGATTGATCGGCTCGAAGGTGCTGGTGAACGAATTGTTGTGAACGTTGCCGTGCGCGATGTATTCGGCGATGGGATCGGCCAGCTTTGACGAAACATGCGGTACCGCAGCCGGCTTCGGGAATGAGCGCGCTGCGTCGTGGCTTTTCGCAAGGTCGGCATAGAACGCGATGTTGGCGCGTTCCTTACGCGCCTCCGAACCGCGCACAGCCGTGGAGAGCACGGCGGGCGCAACGGCCACACCGAGGATGGTGGAGATGGCGGTTCGCAATCCGATGTCGGCCACCGCGGAGGTGTCCACGACGACGCGTTGCAGTGCCGTCAGGTCCGAGCGCTTGGGCAGTCCAGCCGAGCTGGCGTCAGCTCCCGGAATATCGGGTATCGGAATGGGCAGTTCGACTTCGGACGGCATCGTCGCGAGCCCTTTCCGGGCAGCGTTCATGGCATGCCCTACAGCCACGATGTTAGTCCGGCTAATCTGATGTGGCGTCCGTGGCCCCGTCCGCACTGCCCTTGGCGGGCAGCACGATTCGGCGGCTGGCCACCGGCTTGCCGTCCACTTTCTTGGTGACTTGGGGCAGTGACGGTGGTGTGGTCAGTCGGCCCTGGACCGGTGCCCCGTTGCGCACCGGAGGCACCGAGACTCGCCGGGTGGTGGTTTTCGCGTCTTTGTCCGCGTTGGCCGCCCCGGCCATCGCGCCGGGCGGAACCATTGGCATCCCGGCCATGCCGGCGTGACCCGGCGGCGCCGCAGTGGTGGCGCTAGGCGGGCTGATTTGAGTGAACGGTGACGACGACGGGGCCGTGCCGATCGATGGGATGGGAGCGGGTCCGAGCAGCGCGGTGGGGGTGGTGCCACCCGGCATGCCGGCACCGAATCCGCCGACGTCGCCAGCACCGGCTGCGGTGATGCCACTGCCGAAGTCACCGCCGCTCGATCCGGCGAAATCATCTGGTATCGAATCAAATTCGTCGGTCAATGGGTCGAGCGTGAGGTCGACGTCGCCGGTAGGGGTGCTGGCGTGTTGAAACAGGCTGGTACCGGTCTGCATCGCTTGCTGGGCGCCTTGCGCGATTTGCTGCGGAATCTGCGCCAGTGGTTGCAAAGCGCCGCCGAGAGCGCCGGAAAGGGCGCCGGCAATGCTGGAGACCACTTGCGGCAGCTGCTGAGCCATCGCCGCTGCCTGGTCAACAGCGCCCGCTCCGCCCGGACCCGCTATCGGATCGACACTGCCCGCACCGAGCTCGGCGCCTCCCACGCCAAGTGGTATCGCAAACGGATCTGCTTGCTCGGCAACGGTATTCAGGACTTGAGCTGCATCTTCGTCTTGGGCGGCAAACTTCTCGGCTGCCTCGGTGGTCTTCGCGTCGCGTCTGGCGTGCTCATCGGTGGCCTCGGCGTTGTCCTGCGGATCGCCCAGGTTGGCGGCCAGGCCGAGCACCCGCAGCAGCTGCTCCACCGGCGTCACCCCGGTGACTAGTGGATCGGAGACGATCTGTGGTGGCGGTGTGTTCATCGCAGCCGCTTGCAGATACTGGTCGACGTTGGCATTCAGCTGACCGTCGGTCATCGGCGTCCCTCCGGTGTCAGCGCCCGGGCCTGAAACCAGGCGAAATGGTAGTTGGCGAGGGTTTTTTCGTCGTTGATGAGTGCGTCGATGGTGGCCAGCAGTTGCCAGTCGCCGACCTGCGGCGAGTTGACGGTGTCCGGATATTGGGACAGCACGGCACGGGCGACGGTATCCAGGTGGTTACGAAGGAGCTGGATCTCGGAATCCAGGTACCCGGTGCGCCCCGAGACGGCCTTGGCCAGGGTGTGCGCCAACCGCGGCATACCGTCGCGCCACTTGGTGGCTTGGGACAGCTCCCATCCGAGGTCGTCGACGACGGTGGTGTCGCGAGCGCGCAGTGACATCGGCACCGACTCAGCGTCATTGGCGGAGGGGAGGTATTGGCCAGGTTGGTAGGTCGCGGTCAGGGTGCAGGTGCCGAGCAGGGCCGCGAGGTCGCCCCGCCGGTCAGCGGGCGGGAGCAGATGCACACCCGCCGGGATCTCAATGCCTGGCGGAATCCAGCCAGCGGCAAGGTCGGTGGTCAGCACGGTGCTCCCGTCCGCGAGATCACCGATGGCCCAGCGTAATTCGGGTCGTTGCCGGGCAACGGCGTCCAGTAGCCGACGCAGACGGTTCTCGGCCGCGGTCCGGGTGTGGGCGGCCTCAGCCGCGGCTCCGGCAGCGGTAGCCGCGAAGGCTTTCTCCGTCAGCCCGGCGGTGGCGCCGGTCGGGGCCGGTCCGGTCGTTGATTGATGGCGCACTACTGCGGGCTGACCGGAGGGTCCGGCGCCGCCCGCGGAGTGCACCGGTGCCGAACCCGGTGTGCTTGCGGGGATTGGCGGAGGTACCGGCGTGCTCGCAATGGGCGGCCGCAGGTCTGCGCCGTACGCGAGCAGGCTGCTCGGAGGTGTCGGTGGGATGGAGACCGGCCCGACGCTGGCGGGTGGCGGCGCAACGGGCGCCATGATTGGTGTTGCTGCCGCAGGAATGACGGATGGCGCTATTTCGGCTGGTGCGGCTGCGATATGAGCCGGGCTATGCGTTGGCGGCGGGACCGCGTGAGCCGCCTCGATGGCCGGGGCCGCCGCGCCTACGTGCTCGACCGGCGGCGCGCTGAATGCCGGCGGCGGTGCTGAGTGCACGGGACCGCTCGCCGCGGTTGCGA
>CAYPTG010000118.1:0-3093 GCA_964413455.1 uncultured Mycobacterium sp.
ACAGCGGCGGTTGCCAGGCCAGGTCGTCGGGCAGCCCGTCGGACTCCCCGGCCAGCCAGCCGGCCAGCAGCTGCGGGCGCTGCCGGGCGTAGGAGGAGAACAGGCCGGCCAGCCGGCGGGCCACCGCGTATCGGCGGCCCTGGCGCAGCGCGGCCTCCGCCGGAGCTTGCCGGCCGGCGGGGAAATGGCCCAGGTGTTCGGCCAGCGGGCGGCACCACGGCTCGTCCAGGCTGGCGTCGATGACCTCCAGCAGCGGCCAGGTGATGATCTCCGGTGACCAGGGGTCGTCGTCGCGGGTTCCGGTGATTTCGGAGATCAGGGTTGCCGGTGAACGGAAAGCGACCCCGGCGCACACCCCGTCGTCCCCGGAGCCGCGACCCAGAACGTGGGAGAGCCGTTGGGACAGCCAGCGCTCCACCCCCCGGGCGGGCACCACGACGAGATCCTCGGCGAACGGGTCGGCGGGCGGCGTGGCCAGCAGTTCCCCCAGCCCGTCCGCGAGGACGTCGGTGCGTTCCGCGCGGTGAATATGGAAGGCCATCGTCGACCACGGTAGACGGCGCCACCGACAAGACAGCGTCGCCCGCGGCGGCCGGCGAACCTCAGCGCACCCGGACGACGACTTTGCCGCGGGCGGTGCGGTTCTCCAGTGAAGCCACCGCTGCGGCGGCCTGCTCCAGCGGATAGACCTCCGGCTGCGGCGGGGCCAGCCGACCGGAGGCCAGCAGCGCCGACAGGCCGTCCCACTGCCGGCGCAGCTCCCCTGGATGCTGTAGTACCCAGGCGCCCCAGCCCACGCCGACCACGTCGATGTTGTTGAGCAGCAGCCGATTGACCTTGACCGTCGGAATCTCACCGCCGGTGAAGCCGACCACCAGCAGCCGCCCGGCCGGGGCCAGCGAGCGCAGCGAGTCGGTGAAGCGGTCCCCGCCGACCGGGTCCAGCACGATGTCGACGCCCTTGCCGGCGGTCAGCTCGGCAACGGCATCTTTAAAGCCGTCGGCCAGCAGCACGTCAGTGGCGCCGGCATCCCGGGCCACCTGCGCCTTGTCCTGCGAGCTGACCACCGCGATCACCCGGCCGGCACCCAGGGCCGGTGCCAGCCGCAGCGTCGAGGTGCCGATACCGCCGGCCGCCCCGTGCACCAGCACCGTCTCGCCGGGCGCCAGCCGGCCGCGGGTCTGCAACGCGAAGTACACGGTCAGGTCGTTGAACAGCAGCCCCGCACCAGCCTCAAAGCTGACGTTGTCCGGTAGCGGGAACACCCGCTGCGCATCGAGCACCGCGGTCTCGGCCATCGCCCCACCCAGCATGGTCAGCCCGACCACCCGGTCCCCGGCCCCAAACGGCGCACTGTCCGGGGCGCAGCGCACCACACCGGCCAGCTCGGCGCCCAGCGTGAACGGCAGCTCCGGGCGGTACTGGTAGCGGCCCCGGGTCAGCAGCGCGTCGGGGTAGGCCACCCCGGCGGCATGTACGTCGATGACGACGCCACCGTGCGCGTCCGGCTCGTCGATCTCGGCCAGCTCGACCGACTGCGGGCCGCCGAGTTCGGTGACCCTGACCGCCCGCATCAGGGGTGCTCGACGGCCAGCAGCTCGACCTGTAGTTCGCCGCGGGGCGTGCGGTAGGTGACCGTCTCCCCGGCCTTACGCCCGTAGAGCGCCAAACCCAGTGGGCTGTCGGCGGTGAGCGTGGTGTCCTCGGCGCCGGCCGGGGTCTCCTCGATGAAGTTCACCACCCGCATGGTGACTTCTTCGCCGTCGGGCCAGCGCAACTTCACCGAGGTGCCGTTGGGCAGCTGGCCCTCGACGTTGGAGCTGCCGGCCGCCAGCAGATAGCTCAGCCGGCCGATCTGCTCCTCGACCCCGCCGAGGTCCTCGGCGCGCTGCAGGGCGTCGGCCGCGTCACCGCGATCACCGACCGTGTCGGCGTCACCGACCATGTCCGCACGCAACTGGTCGCGGCGGCGGCGCAAGTCGGCCAGCTCGGCCTCCAGCCGGGCGCGTTCCTGCTCGACGAAGTTCGTATCCTGAGTCATGAAGGTCAAGGTACCGTGACTCAACCAAGGAGAGGCCCATGACGACCGCGACCGACGAACGGAAAACCGTCGCCGATATGGCGCAGGAGCAGGGCTGGCAGCGGCGGATCAGCCTGGAACGCAACGACGTCTACCTGCGCGGCACCGTGCGCATCCGGGTGATGTGGCAGGACGACACCACCCTCAACGGCGCGACCCTGTTCCACGACGAACTGTACGAGTCCTACACCCGCGAGCTGGGCACGCTGCGGGCCTGGTTCAAGCGGTAGCGGGCCCGGCGCCGTGACCGGGGCCATGGCCACCGACTGGACCCCCACCGCCTGCATCCTGTGCGAGTGCAACTGCGGCATCGTCGTACAGACCGAGGGCCGTCATCTGGCGAAGATCCGGGGCGACAAGACCCATCCCGCCTCGGCCGGCTACACCTGCAATAAGGCGCTGCGGCTGGACCTCTACCAGAACAACCCGACCCGGCTGAGCTCCCCGATGCGGCGCCGCTCCGACGGCAGTTACGAGGAAATCGATTGGGACACCGCGGTTTCGGAGATCGCCGACGGGTTTCGGCGAATCGCCGACGACCACGGTGGGGACAAGATCTTCTACTACGGCGGCGGCGGGCAGGGCAATCATCTCGGCGGTGCCTACAGCGGCGCGTTCCTCAAACCGCTCGGCGCGCGGTACCGGTCCAACGCGCTGGCGCAGGAGAAGACCGGCGAAGCCTGGGTGGATGCACACCTGTACGGAGGGCACACCCGCGGGGAGTTCGAGCACGCCGAAGTGTCGGTGTTCGTCGGCAAGAACCCATGGATGTCGCAGAGCTTCCCGCGGGCCCGGGTGGTGCTCAACGAGATCGGCAAGGATCCGCACCGCTCGATGATCGTGATCGACCCGGTGCGCACCGACACCGCTGCGCTGGCCGATTACCACCTGCGGGTCAAGCCCGGCACCGATGCCTGGTGTCTGGCCGCGCTGGCCGGCATCCTGGTTCAGGAAAACCTGTGTGACGAAGCGTTTCTCGCCGAACATGTGCACGGTGTCGACGAGGTCCGCGA
>CAYPTG010000118.1:3193-7381 GCA_964413455.1 uncultured Mycobacterium sp.
CCGCTGTTCAGCCACGGGGTCGGAGTGGGCTCCACCCCGGTGACCGGAGCGCCGATCATCGGTGGGCTGGTGCCGTCCAACGTGATCCCGCAAGAGATCCTCACCGACCACCCGGATCGGTTCCGGGCGATGATCGTGGAGAGCAGCAACCCGGCGCACTCGATCGCCGACTCAGCGACCTGCCGCGCGGCGCTGGAAGCGCTGGAGCTGTTGGTGGTCATCGACGTGACGATGACCGAGACCGCCCGGCTGGCGCACTATGTGCTGCCGGCCGCGAGCCAGTTCGAGAAGCCCGAGGCGACGTTCTTCAACTTGGAGTTCCCGCACAACACTTTTCAGCTGCGCCACCCGCTGTTCGAGCCGCTGCCGGGCACCCTGCCCGAGCCGGAGATCTGGGCGCGACTGGTGCGGGCGCTGGGCGTGGTCAGCGACGACGACCTGCAACCGCTGCACGAGGCGGCAGCCCACGGCTACGACGCCTACACCGCGGCGTTCTTCACCGCGCTGGCCACCAACCCGGCGCTGAACAAGGTGCTGCCCTACCTGCTCTACCAGACGCTGGGCCCCACCTTGCCCGACGGATTGGCCGGGGCCGCGGCGTTGTGGGGTCTGGCGCAGAAGGCCTTCCTCAGCTATCCGGACGCGGTGCGCCGGGCCGGGCACGCCGACGGCAACGCCCTGTTCGATGCCATCCTGGCCGGGCGCTCCGGGGTCACGTTCACCGCGCACGAGTACGCCGACGACTGGAGCCTAATCAGCCACCCGGACCGCAAGATCGCGCTGGCAATGCCGCAGATGCTCGTCGATATCCGCGCGCTGGAAAGCACCCAACCGGGTTGGACCACACCGGAGTTCCCGATCGTGCTCTCGGCCGGGGAACGCCGCGCCTACACCGCCAACGACATCTTCCGCGACCCGTCCTGGCGTAAACGCGACGCCGGCGGCGCGCTGCGGGTCAGCCCCGACGACGCCGCGGAGCTGGGTCTGACCGACGGCGGCCGGGCCCGGATCACCACCGCCGCGGGCAGCGCCGAGACCCTGGTCGAGGTCAGCGACATGATGCAGCCCGGGCACGCATCGCTGCCCAACGGGTTCGGTCTGGACTTCACCTCCGCCGACGGCTCGGTCACGGCACCGGGGGTGGCGCCCAATGCGCTGACCTCCACCGATTGGCGTGACGGCTATGCCGGCACCCCGTGGCACAAGCATGTGCCGGCCCGCATCGAAGCGGTGGCGGTCCGGTGAGCTGGCGGTGAGAGCCATTGTGCTGCTGGCCAATAGCGCGCACCTGGATCAGAACGGCACCGTGCATGCACTGGCTCTGGGCTGGACCACCACCCCCACCCCGACGCCGCAGCACGCGCTGATCGTGTTCGTCGAGGTGCAGTGGTCGGAGATCGGTGCGCAGTTCCCGATCCGCGCCGAGCTGGTCGACGGCGACGGCAACCGGGTGGCGCAGACCGAGGAGAACGTGATCAATGCTCAACGTAATCCGGTGCACCCCAAGGGAACCGCGGTCACCATTCCGTTCGTTGCCACCATTCCGGCGCTGAACCTGACCGTCGGGCAGCGCTATCAGTGGCGGGTGTCCATCGATGGGGACATGCACGAGGAGTGGCTGGCCGGTTTCACCGTCACCGAGTAGCTCTTCCGCGCTCAACGCCTGGCGAACTCCGGCGCGTGTTCCGGCCGCACCCCCATCCCAATCGCATACGCCGGAATCACCGACAGCCACGGCAGTCGTTCCAGTACGGCAGGCAACGCCCGCGGCACCTCCGGCGCGGTGTCGCCGGACATCAGCGGGCGCACCACCAGCCGGTGCATCACCCGTTGCGCGCCCTGGGTCAGTGCGGCCGGGGCGCGTCTGCGGCGCTGCACGGCAGCCAGATCGCGCACCGTCGTCGTGCGGTGCCGCAATGGGTCGGCGAGCAGCCTCGCGGCCGCGACGGCGTCCTGAACGGCGAGGTTGATGCCCACCCCACCGATCGGAGACATAGCGTGCGCGGCGTCGCCGATGCACAGCAAGCCCTCGGAATACCAGCGCTTGAGCCGGTTGAGCTGAACGTCAAGCTTCTTGACGTCATCCCAGGACCGCAGGACCTCGGGGTCGGATTCCGGGATCAGCGTCGCCAGCTCTGCCTTGAAGGCGTCCAGACCGCGGTCCCGTAACTGCGCGTCGCTGCCCTTGGGGATCATGTAGCCGACCTGGAAGTAGCCTTCGCGCGGGATCATGACCACCAGCCGACCCGGCGCGGTCCGGGGGGTCAGCGGGGTCTCGGAGAACTCGGCGGCGTCGTCGCGAGGCAGCCGAAACCACCACACGTCGAACGGGACCGGCCACTGCCGAATCGGCAGCCCGGACTGCTGCCGCAGGATCGAGGTGCGGCCGTCGCAGGCCACCGTCAGGTCCGCGGTCAACTCGCCGTCGCCGTCCGGCGAGGTGTAGCGGACACCGGTGGTGCGGGCACCGTCGCGCAGCGCGCCGGTGACTTCGTGGCGCATCCGCAGGGTAAAGGTCGGCTCGGCCTCGGCGGCCTCGGCCAGCAGATTCAACAGATCCCACTGCGGCACCATCGCGATGTAGGGATGCGGTTGACGCAACCGGCGGAAGTCGACCACGGTGAGTTCGCGGCCGCCGACCGGCAATTCGGCGTGGTCGACTTTGCTCTGCGGCAGCGCGGCGAATCGGTCCCACAGGCCGAGTTCATCGAGCAGGCTCAGCGTGCTGGGATGCACGGTGTCGCCGCGGAAGTCGCGCAGGAAGTCGGCGTGTTTTTCCAGCACGGTCACCTCGACGCCAGCCCTGGCCAGCAGCAACCCCAGCACCATGCCGGCAGGCCCACCGCCGACGACCGCGCAGCTAGTCGAGTCGCTCACTGACCCACCGTAAACCCGCGGGTTACAGCTCGAGGCGTGCTCCGACGATCACGGTCCGTTCCAGCGGCAGCCCGAAGTAGCCGGCCGAGTCTCCGGTCATGTGATAGATCGCGATATACAGCCGCTTGCGCCACTGCGCCATCGTCGGCTTCGGCCCTTCCACGACATCGACCTTGGACAGGAAATACGAGGCATGTTCGAGGTCGATCTGACCTTCGGTGTCGGCCGGTTCGAGCAGCCGCAGCGCCGCCGGCACGTCGGGGCGCTCCATGTACCCGTAACGCACTTTGACGAAGAAGATTCCGTCGTCGTACCCAAGGTTGTCGACACTGATCCGCTCGGCAGGGGCGACCCGGGGCACCGGCGGGATTTCGATCGACACGATGATCACGTGGTCGTGCAACACGTGATTGTGGTCGACGTTGGCCTTCATCGACAGTGGGGCGCCCTCCCCGATCCGCTTGAGAAAGACTGCGGTCCCCGGAACACGCGCCAAATTCGTTCTGTGCTCGGCGATTTCCCGCACGTAGTCGCGCAGCGATCCCTCCATGTCATCGCGCACGTCACGCACCGCATCGCTGCCGCGGCGCCAGGTGATCAACACGGTGAAAGTAACCAACCCGATCAGCAGCGGCAGCCAGGCACCGTGCAGCAACTTGGTCATGTTGGCCGCCAGAAACATCAGGTCCACGGTCAGCAGTCCGCCGCCAACGAAGATGAGCAACCACATCGGGGCGTGCCACTTGGTCCGGGCGATGTAGAGGAACAGCAACGTGGTGATGGTGATGGTGCCGGTGACGGCCATCCCGTAGGCGTAGCCCAGCGCCGCCGAACTGCGGAAGGCGAACACCAGGATCAGCACGGCCACCCACAGAATGCCGTTGATCCACGGCACATAGATCTGGCCGATCGAGGACTCCGAAGTATGGGCGATGCGCAGCCTGGGCAGGTAGCCGAGCCGCGCGGCCTGGGATGCCACCGAGTACGCCCCGGTGATCACCGCCTGCGAAGCGATCACCGTCGCCGCGGTGGACAGCACCACCATTGGGATCTTCGCCCAGTCCGGAACCAACAGGAAGAACGGCGCGTTGACCACACTTTCGTTGCCGAGCAGCAGCGCACCCTGTCCGAAATAGTTGAGCACCAGGGCCGGCAGCACCAGACCCAGCCAGCCCCAGGTGATCGCCGCGCGGCCGAAGTGGCCCATGTCGGCATAGAGCGCCTCGGCACCGGTAACGGCCAGCACCACGGCGGCCAGCGCGAAGAACGCGATGTGGAAGTGGCCCAGCATGAATTCCAGCGCATAGACCG
>CAYPTG010000119.1:0-7351 GCA_964413455.1 uncultured Mycobacterium sp.
TGATGCACCAGAAAGCAGCTTGAACAGGTGAACTCGTCGGCCTGTTTGGGAACCACCCGGACCGACAGCTCCTCGCCGGACAGATCGGCGCCGGGCAGTTCGAAGGACTCCGCGGTTTCCGACTCGTCCACGTCGACAACCGCCGACTGCGCTTCGTTGCGCCGAGCGGTCAGTTCCTCCAGGGAATCTTCAGACACTTCGTCGGTTTCGGTACGCCGCGGGGCGTCGTAGTCAGTAGCCATACTCAGCCATCCTCGAATCTCCCCTGTCGCAACCTCAGCAGAGCTTTGTATCAGCGTCGAACGCGTGGACGAAACGAATCGGTACCCGTTCGTCGCCCGTTGGGGTGTGATTTGCATCACATCCCTATCCGTGGTGGACGGCGCGGGCCGAGTGAGGGTACCCGGGCCGGTCCGAGTACCTCTACAGTGCACACGTGGTCGCACACATCACCCACGGCTCGACAGTCGATAATGACGGCCAGCCGTTCCGCCGACGCAACTATCGCCCCGGGCTCATCGCACTAGCCCTGCTGGCAGTGCTGAGCGTGCTGTCCTGGGCATTCGTGCTGACCCGCCCGGCCGAGGTGCGCGAGGCGGCCGCCTGCAACGCACCGCCGACGCCGACCGATCCGGCCGCAGCCAAGCTGGGCGCGCTGGTGCCCAATTCGGCCATGGTCAGCGTGACGCCCGCGAAGCTGGCCGACACCAAGATCCGGGTGATGAACGCCAGCGGTCAAGGCGGCCAGGCCGGTGAGGTGGCCAGCGCGCTGCGCGACCTGGGCTTCGCGGCGCCGACGGCGGCCAACGACCCGATCTACGCCGGAACCCGATTGACCTGCCAGGGGCAGGTCCGGTTCGGCCAGGCCGGCAAGTCCAGCGCGGCATCGGTCTGGCTGGTGGCCCCGTGCGTCGAGCTCTACCAGGACGACCGCAAGGACGACTCGGTGGACCTGGTGATCGGCACCGACTTCACCTCACTGACCAACAGCGACGACATCGCCGCGGTGCTGTCCGGTCTGCGGCCGGGAGCCACCGAACAGGCCGACTCGGCGTTGATCACCAAGATCCACGCCGGTAGTTGCTGAATCTGAGCTGACCTGCCTCACGGCAGCGGGTCAAGCCCGCCGAATCGGTCCAGCGCCGCGGTGAGCTGGCCGGCCACCCCCGGGGCGGCGGCCACCAGCACCGGCGCCCCGGACACACCGTCGTCAGCCGGCAACCTCAGCACCGCCCCGGCCTCGGCCGCGATCAGCGCACCGGCAGCCCAGTCCCAGACCTGCAGCCCGTGCTCGTAGTGGGCGTCCAGGCACCCGGCGGCGACCAGGCACAGGTCCAGCGCCGCCGACCCGATCCGCCGCACGTCGCGGACCTCGGGCAGCATCCGCGCCAGCAGTTCAGCTTGCATCCCCCGGCGCCGGGGCTGGTAGCCAAATCCAGTGCCCACCAACGCCATTGACAGATCATCGACGTCGCTGCAGCGAAGCGTCCGACGTCCGCCGGCGACGATGACGTGCGCGCCCCGGCCCAATGCCGCCGAGTAGATCTGGCCGCCGGCGACGTCGGCGACCGCACCGGCCACCGACACCCCGTCGACCTGTGCGGCCAGCGACACCGCGTAGGCCGGAATGCCGTAGAGGAAGTTGACGGTGCCGTCGATCGGGTCCACCACCCAGCGCACCGCGCTGGCGCCGTCACCCAAGCCCCCTTCTTCCCCCAAGATCGGCTCACCGGGGCGAAGGGCGGCCAGCCGGTTCCGGATCAGCTGCTCGGTCTCGGTATCGGCCACCGTCACCGGATCGGTCGGACTGCTCTTGGTCGCAACCGCGGCACCGCGGCCCACTCGGGCGGCGTCGGCTCCCAGGATCTCCTCGCGGCGACGGCGGACGAACCGCGCGGCCTCGGCGACCAGCGTTTCGGCTACGTCGCGGAGTTCTTCGGGCCGGTCGGCGTTCACCCCGCAATAGCAACACAATCCGGTGCCCAATCCCCCAACTCGGCAGTAATGTCGAAATTTCTCAAGCCGCTCGATGACATCAACGACTCGGAGGATCCACCATGACCTCGACCGGACGCCAGGCCCTCGGTGTGGACGTCGGTGGTACCGGAGTGAAGGGGGCCATCGTCGACCTCGACACCGGCCAGCTGGTCGGTGAGCGATTCCGGCTGGACACCCCGCAGCCGGCGACCCCGGACGCGGTCACCAAGACCGTCGCCGAGGTGGTCCGGCACTTCAACTGGACCGGGCCGCTCGGAGTGACCTATCCGGGTGTGGTGGTCGACGGCGTGGTGCACACCGCCGCCAACGTGGATCAGTCCTGGATCGGTTGCAACGCGGCGCAGGCCTACAGTGCGGCGCTGGACGGACAGCCGGTCACCGTGCTCAATGACGCCGACGCCGCCGGCCTGGCCGAACAGCGCTACGGCGCGGGGCGCGGCCACAACGGCGTGGTGGTGCTACTGACCTTCGGCACGGGGATCGGCTCGGCGGTGATTCATCACGGAACGTTGTTGCCCAACACCGAGTTCGGCCATATCGAGGTAGACGGCAAGGAGGCCGAGCATCGAGCCGCGTCCTCGGTCATGGAGCGCCGCGAGTGGAGCTATGAACGCTGGACCAAGGAGGTCACCAAAGTTCTGGTGACCATCGAAAACGCCATTTGGCCTGAGCTGTTCATCGCCGGGGGCGGTATCAGCAAAAAAGCCGACAAGTGGATACCGCTGTTGAAGAACCGGACCCCGGTGGTGGCCGCCGAACTGATGAACACTGCGGGCATCGTCGGGGCCGCGATGGCGTCCGCCGAGCAAGCCGGCTGAGCCTCGTCCGGCCCCCGGCCTAGCCACACCGGACCCACCCCTGGCCCATCGCTGCCCACGCCGGAGCCGCGCCGGTCTGCCGCAGCCGATTTCGCGGTTACAATGGAACGCGGCAGCCGCCCACCCAAGCGGCGAGGATCCACCCAGATCACGCCGAAATATTCCCCATAGCCGAGGTGTGTGGCACGTCTGTGCGCGCCGGAGCCCGCAGGATTGAAAGGGTGTACGTGGCAGCGACCAAGGCAACCCAGGCCACCGCAAAACCGGCCAAGCGCGCCGCAGCGACGCCCGCCAAGGACTCCAACGGTTCGGCTCCGGCCAAACCCGCCAAGACCACGCCCGCCAAGGCCGCCCGCAGTGTGCTGGCCCGGGTAGCCGCTAAGGCGACGGGTAAATCCAGCAGCAAGCCGGCCCCGGTCAAACCCGAACCGGCCACCGCAGCCCCGGCCGCCAAAACGAAGGCCCCCGCCAAGACCAGCAAAGCCGCACCCGTCAAGGCGGTGAAGACGGCCCCGGCCAAGGCCGTCAAGGCCACCAAGGCCGCCGCAGCGAAGGCGTCCCCCGCCAAAGCCGCTCCGGCCAAGGCCACTGCGAAAGCGGCTCCGACGAAGGCCACCAAGGCCGCTCCGGTCAAGGCCACCAAGACCACCGCCGCCAAAGCCGCTCCGGCCAAGGCCCCGGCGGCCAAAGCCGCGGCCAAGTCCGCTCCCGCGAAGGCGGCAGCGGAGAAACCCACCCGGAGCCGGGCCAAGAAAGCCACCGCGCCGGCTGAATCCGCCGCCGAGGGCGAGGCGCTTACCGAGGACGTCGACGTCGATCTGGCCGGTGAACCGGAACTCGACGAACTCGAAGTCGTCGCCGATGAGGAACTTGAGACCGTCGCCGAGGACGGGGACGACGCCCCCGCGGCCGGTGCCGCCGAAGCCCCGACTCCGGCGGCTGACGCTGCGTCCGGTGAGGACGACGACATCGCCGAGCCGTCCGACGCGGACAAGGCCTCCGGCGATTTCGTGTGGGATGAGGAGGAGTCCGAGGCGCTTCGTCAGGCCCGCAAGGACGCCGAACTGACCGCGTCGGCGGACTCGGTTCGCGCTTACCTCAAGCAGATCGGCAAAGTCGCGCTGCTCAACGCCGAAGAAGAGGTCGAGCTGGCCAAACGCATCGAGGCCGGCCTGTATGCCACCCAGAAGATGGGCGAGTTCGCCGATCAGGGCGTGAAGCTACCGGTGCAGCAGCGCCGCGACATGCAGTGGATCTGCCGCGACGGCGAGCGCGCGAAAAACCATCTGCTGGAGGCCAATCTGCGCCTGGTGGTGTCGCTGGCCAAGCGTTACACCGGCCGCGGGATGGCGTTCCTGGACCTGATCCAGGAAGGCAACCTCGGGTTGATCCGCGCCGTGGAGAAGTTCGACTACACCAAGGGTTACAAGTTCTCCACCTACGCCACCTGGTGGATCCGCCAGGCCATCACCCGGGCGATGGCCGACCAGGCCCGCACCATCCGTATCCCGGTGCACATGGTCGAAGTCATCAACAAGCTTGGCCGTATCCAGCGCGAGCTGCTTCAGGACCTGGGCCGCGAGGCCACCCCGGAGGAACTCGCCAAGGAAATGGACATCACCCCGGAGAAGGTGCTGGAGATCCAGCAGTACGCCCGGGAACCCATCTCGCTGGATCAGACCATCGGCGACGAAGGCGACAGCCAGCTCGGTGACTTCATCGAGGATTCCGAGGCTGTGGTGGCCGTGGACGCAGTGTCGTTCACCCTGCTGCAGGATCAACTGCAATCGGTGCTGGAGACGCTGTCCGAGCGCGAGGCCGGTGTGGTGCGGCTGCGCTTCGGTCTCACCGACGGCCAGCCCCGCACTCTCGACGAGATCGGCCAGGTCTACGGCGTCACCCGCGAACGCATCCGGCAGATCGAATCCAAGACCATGTCCAAGCTGCGCCACCCCAGCCGTTCCCAGGTTCTGCGCGACTATCTGGACTGAGGTTCTCAAGCCGATATGGCTCATCGCCGAATCTGGCGTAAAGCAGCCCCCCGTAGGGCTATGGTTTCAGTCACAGCAGGTATAAATTAATCTTGGTCATAGGATTTCCACAGGCGGCAGCGAGGACCCAAAATGCGGACTTTCACACGATCACTCGGAGTTACCCTCGCTTCCGCCGGAGCGGCAATCGGCCTGGCGTTCACTTCGGCGGCACCGGCCGACGCCACCAATCAGGTGCTGATGCTCGGCGGAATCGCCAGTAGCGACCTGAGCAATATCGTGATGGCCAGCGTGTTGGGCGGGGCATACGCCGGCAGCAATTACGAACGCCACGCCGTCTCGTGGCCGGCGCAGGCCCGTCCGGTCACCGGCTCAGACAGCCTGACCCTGACCCAATCGGTCAACATCGGGGCCGCCAACCTCCAGGCCGCCGTCACCGAGGCGTTGTCCAAGATCGGGCCGGGCGAGCAAGTCATCATCGTCGGCCTGTCCGCCGGCTCGCTCGTGGTGGACAAGCAGATCGCCGCGTTGGCCGTCGATCCGGACGCGCCGGAGAAGAGCCGGATCACCTTCGTCGTCGTTTCCGACGCCAATCGCAGTCTGTTCAACAAGAACCGGACCGAGCAGTCTCTGGGCTTCACCTACAACCCGCCGCCGGACGTGAAATACAACACCACGGTGGTGACGTCTGAGTACGACGGCTTCGGCGATTTCCCGGACCGCTGGTGGAACCTGCTCGCCGTCGCGAACGCCTACTCGGGCACCATCATCGAGCACGTCCCCAACATGTTCACCGATCTGTCCACGGTGCCCACCTCCAACATCACCGTGACCACCAACTCACTCGGCGGCGTGACGACCAGCTACCTCATTCCCGCCGAGCATCTGCCGCTGGTGATCCTGCTCCCCTTCCTCAAACCGTATGAGGCGCAGCTCAAGACGATCATCGACAAGGGCTACTCGCGCAACGACAACAAGGCCTCCGGAGCCAGCTCGACCACCACCGCGCTGACGGCCGACACGGTCGACGCCGCCCCGGCGACGGTCGCCGAGCCCGTGGTGAGCGAACCGACCCCGGTCAGCGAGCTGACGGTCGGCGAGCCGGCAGCCGAGCCAGTCAGCGCGCCGGTGGCCGAGCCGGTCAGCGTCCCGGCTGCAGCGGCGGTGAGCGCCCCGGTGGCACCGGTCAGCTCGTCGGATGCGCCGGCCAGCGCCCCGGAGCCGGTGAGCACTCCGGCTGCAGCGGCCGTCAGCGCACCGGAGCCGGTCAGCGTTCCCGAGCCGGTCGCTGAACCCGTCATCAACGACCCGGAGCCGGTTGTCGCCGACAGCGTCTCGGCGGGGACGCCGGAGCCGGTCGGCGCCAGCGCCGGTCCGACTCGGGGCCGTGACATCGGAGGGGCGAACCGCGGTCGCGCCAGCCGCTCTTAAACTCCGGTCGTGCCGTCGACGCCGCCACGGAAAGGACGAAACGTGAGACACGCCACATCCTTCCGACTCAGGAACAAGCGCGCAGGCCGCAACGTCTGAGAGAGTAGAGATACCCCGGCGGTTTCCGCCCTGAGCACCTACGGAGGAGCCCATGAACGCAACTCTGACCAGGCCGGAACTCACCAGGGCTGATCGCTGCGATCGCTGCGGCGCCGCCGCCCGGGTCCGCGCGAAGCTGCCGTCGGGCGCCGAACTGCTGTTCTGCCAGCATCACGCCAACGAACACCACGCAAAGCTCGTCGAGCTGAAGGCGGTCATCGAGAACAGCCGGGCAGACGCCTAGCTGATTGATGCGACAGCACGTCGGAGGCGTCCACCACGTCGGACGCATCCTCAAGCGGACACTGTCCAAAAGCTGGGACGATTCGATCTTCGCCGAATCGGCGCAAGCCGGGTTCTGGTCGGTGCTATCCCTGCCGCCCCTGCTACTCGGCCTGCTGGGCAGCCTGGCCTACGTGGCCCCGTTGTTCGGGCCGGACACCCTGAGCACCATCCAGTACCAGCTGATCAGCACATCGAACAGCTTCTTCTCGAAGAACATCGTCACCGAGATCATCGAGCCGACCATTCGGGACATCGCCCAAGGCGCCCGCGGCGAGGTGGTGTCCTTGGGTTTCGTCATCAGCCTGTGGGCCGGCTCGTCGGCGATCTCGGCGTTCGTCGACTCGGTGGTCGAGGCCCATGGCCAGACCCCGCTGCGGCATCCGGTGCGCCAGCGGTTCTTCGCTCTCGGGCTCTACATGGTGATGCTGGTGTGCGTCATCGCCGCGGCGCCGGTGCTGTCTCTGGGGCCGCGCACCATCGACGCCCACCTGCCGGAGAGCTGGGCCAACGCACTGCGTTTCGGCTACTACCCGATGCTGCTGCTCGGATTGGTGGCGGCGGTGACGATTCTCTACCGGGTGTCACTGCCGGCCCCGCTGCCCACCCATCGGCTGGTGCTGGGGGCGGTGCTGGCCAGTGCGGTGTTCGTGGTGGCTACCGCGGGATTGCGGATATATCTGCAGTACATCACCCGCACCGGCTATACCTACGGGGCGCTGGCCACGCCGA
>CAYPTG010000120.1:0-7339 GCA_964413455.1 uncultured Mycobacterium sp.
GGGGCTAGCCGGGTGACGATGCGGCGCAGCGCAGTGAGCCGCTGAGGAGCCCGGCAATGGGGCTAGCCGGGTGATGATGGAATGAATTTGCATCATTACGCATAATCATGCAACACTCGCCGGGTGACCTCGGTGGCGGTGGCGGGTGCCAGCGGATATGCGGGCGGGGAGATCCTGCGCCTGCTGCTCGGACATCCCGGATACGCCGACGGCAGCCTGACCATCGGTGCGCTCACCGCCGCCGGCAGCGCCGGCAGCACCCTGGGTGAGCACCATCCGCATCTGCTGCCGCTGGCCGGGCGGGTGCTCGACCCCACCGAACCGGCGCTGCTCGCCGGACACGACGTGGTCTTTCTGGCGCTGCCACACGGGCATTCGGCCGTCCTGGCCGAACAACTCGGCCAGGACACCCTCGTCATCGACTGCGGCGCCGACTTCCGGCTCACCGATGCCGGGGACTGGCAGCGCTTCTACGGCTCCGAGCACGCTGGTAGCTGGCCCTACGGGCTACCGGAACTGCCCGGCGGCCGGGAGGCGCTGCACGGCGCCACCCGCATCGCGGTCCCCGGCTGCTACCCGACCGCGGCGTTACTGGCGCTGCTGCCCGCCGTCGCCGCCGATCTCATCGAGCCGACGGTCACCGTCGTCGCGATCAGCGGCACCTCCGGAGCCGGCCGGGCCGCCAAGGTGGACCTGCTGGCCTCCGAAGTCATCGGCTCGGCGCGGGCCTACAACGTCGCCGGGGCGCACCGGCACACCCCGGAGATCGCCCAGGGGTTGCGCGCGGTCACCGACCGGCCGGTCACCGTGTCGTTCACCCCGGTGCTGGTCCCCACGGCCCGCGGCATCCTGGCCACCTGCACCGCGCCCACCTCGGCGACGCCGTCGGAGATCCGGGCCGCCTACGAAAAGGCTTATGACGCTGAGCCGTTCGTGTATCTGCTGCCCGAGGGACAGCTGCCGCGCACCGGCTCGGTGATCGGCAGCAATGCCGCCCAACTCGCGGTGGCGGTGGACGCCGACGCCGGGGTACTGGTGGCGCTCTGTGTGATCGACAATCTGGTGAAGGGAACCGCGGGAGCCGCCGTGCAATCGATGAACCTGGCGTTGGGATGGCCGGAGACACAAGGACTTTCGACGGTGGGAGTGGCGCCGTGACGACGTCCCGGTTGATCCGCGCCCAGGGCGTCACCGCCCCGGCAGGTTTCCGGGCCGCCGGAATCGCCGCCGGCATCAAGCAGTCCGGCGCACCGGATCTGGCGCTGGTATTCAGCGAAGGCCCGGACTACGCGGCGGCCGGCGTGTTCACCCGCAACCAGGTCAAGGCCGCCCCGGTGCTGTGGACCAGCCAGGCGCTGTCCACCGGACGGCTGCGGGCGGTGCTGCTCAACTCCGGCGGCGCCAACGCCTGTACCGGACCGGCCGGCTTTCAGGACACCCACGCCACCGCCGAGGCGGTCGCGGCCGCACTGTCGGACTGGGGCACCGAGACCGGGCCCATCGAGGTGGCCGTCTGCTCCACCGGGCTGATCGGTGACCGGCTGCCGATGGACCGGGTGCTGGCCGGGGTCACCGAGATCGTCCACGAACTGGCCGCCGGGCTGCTCGGCGGTGACGACGCGGCACGGGCCATCATGACCACCGATACCGTGCCCAAACAGGTTGCGCTGCACCATCGTCCGGATTCCGGGGAGAATTGGACCGTCGGCGGCATGGCCAAGGGTGCCGGGATGCTCGCCCCGTCGCTGGCCACCATGCTGGTGGTGCTGACCACCGACGCCGTCGCCGACGCCGCCGCGCTGGATACCGCGCTGCGCCGGGCGGCGGCCCGCACCTTCGACCGGCTCGACGTCGACGGCGCCACCTCGACCAACGACACCGTGCTGCTACTGGCCTCCGGCGCCAGCGAAATCCGGCCCAGCCAAGCCGATCTCGACGACGCGGTGCTGCGGGTCTGCGACGACCTGTGCGCCCAAATGCAGGCCGATGCCGAAGGGGTCACCAAACGGGTCGCGGTCACGGTGACCGGCGCCCCCACCGAAGCCGATGCGGTGTGCGCCGCCCGGCTGGTGGGCCGCGACAACCTGGTCAAGACCGCGCTGTTCGGCTCCGACCCGAACTGGGGCCGGGTGCTGGCCGCCGTCGGCATGGCGCCGTTCACCCTGGACCCTTCCCGGATCTCGGTGTCCTTCAACGGTTCCCCGGTCTGCGTCGACGGCGCCGGCGCGCCAGGAGCCCGCGACGTCGACCTCAGCGGCCCGGACATCCAGGTCGTCATCGACCTGAAGATCGGCGATAGCGAGGCCACCATCCGCACGACCGACCTGTCTCACGCATACGTCGAAGAGAACTCGGCGTACAGCTCATGACGATGCCCGCTGTATCCACTCGCACCAAGGCGGCAGTGCTCGCCGAGGCGCTGCCGTGGCTAAAGGTGCTGCACGACAAGATCGTTGTGGTCAAGTACGGCGGCAACGCGATGACCGACGACGTACTCAAGGCCGCGTTCGCCGCCGACATGGTGTTCCTGCGCAACTGCGGGGTACACCCGGTCGTCGTCCACGGCGGCGGCCCGCAGATCAGCACAATGCTGGAAAAGCTGGGCATACCAGGTGAATTCAAGGGTGGATTCCGGGTCACCACCCCCGAAGTGCTTGACGTGGCCCGGATGGTGCTGTTCGGGCAGGTCGGCCGGGAACTGGTCAACCTCATCAACGCCCACGGCCCGTATGCCGTCGGCATCACCGGCGAGGACGCTCACCTGTTCACCGCGGTGCGGCGCAACGTCACCGTCGACGGCGTCGACACCGACATCGGGCTGGTCGGTGACGTCGAGCGGGTCAACACCGACGCGGTGCGCGATCTCATTGCCGCAGGCCGTATTCCGGTGGTCTCCACCATCGCCCCCGACGTCGACGGCCTGGTCTACAACATCAACGCCGACACCGCAGCCGCCGCGCTGGCCCAGGCGCTGGGCGCGGAAAAGCTACTGATGCTCACCGACGTCGAAGGCCTCTACACCCGCTGGCCCGACCGAGATTCGCTGGTCAGCGAAATCGACACCGCACAACTGGCCGCGCTGCTGCCCGGCCTGGAAGCGGGCATGGTGCCCAAGATCGAGGCCTGCCTGCGCGCGGTGCAAGCCGGGGTGCCCAGCGCACACGTCATCGACGGCCGGGTCGAACACTGTGTGCTGGTGGAACTGTTCACCGACGAAGGCACCGGCACGAAAGTGATCGCCGGATGACGCCCGCGGAGCCGGTGCTGCTGGATCGCTGGCAAGCGGTCATGATGGACAACTACGGCACCCCGCCGTTGGCACTGGCCAGTGGCGACGGCGCGGTGGTGACCGACGTCGACGGCAACACCTACCTGGACCTGCTCGGCGGTATCGCGGTCAACATCCTCGGCCACCGGCACCCGGCCGTCATCGACGCGGTCACCGCCCAGCTGAACACCCTCGGGCATGTGTCCAACCTGTATGCCACCGAACCCGGCGTCGCGCTGGCCGAGGCGCTGGTCGGCCACCTGAGTACCGACGTTCCCGCACGGGTGTTCTTCTGCAACTCCGGAGCCGAAGCCAACGAAGTCGCCTTCAAGCTGACCCGGCTCACCGGGCGCACCAAACTCGTTGCCGCCCAAGGAGCTTTCCACGGACGGACCATGGGCTCGCTGGCGCTGACCGGCCAGCCCACCAAACAACAGCCCTTCGAACCGCTACCCGGCGACGTCACCCACGTGCCCTACGGCGACGTCGACGCGCTGGCCGCCGCGGTCACCGACCAGACCGCCGCGGTGTTCCTGGAGCCGATCATGGGGGAGGGCGGTGTCGTCGTCCCACCGGAGGGCTACCTCGCCGCGGCCCGGGAAATCACCAGCCGGCACGGCGCGCTACTGGCACTCGACGAGGTGCAGACCGGAGTCGGGCGCACCGGGGCGTTCTTCGCCCATCAGCACGACAGCATCACCCCGGACATCGTCACCCTGGCCAAGGGCCTGGGCGGCGGACTGCCCATCGGGGCCTGCCTGGCCGTCGGCCCGGCCGCCGACCTGATGACACCGGGCCTGCACGGCAGCACCTTCGGCGGCAACCCGGTCTGCGCGGCCGCCGCGCTGGCCGTACTGCGGGTGCTCGACACCGAGGACCTGATGGGCCACGCCGACCGGATGGGCAAGACCCTGGCCCACGGCATCGAGGAACTGGACCACCCGCTGGTCGACCACGTCCGCGGAGCCGGCCTGCTGCGCGGTGTGGTGCTGCGCACGCCGCGCGCCAAAGCCGTTGAGACAGCGGCTCGCGAGGCCGGATTCCTGGTCAACGCCGCCGCCCCGGACGTCATCCGGCTGGCACCCCCGCTCATCATCACCGAAACCCAACTCGACACGTTCCTGGCCGCGCTGCCGGCCATCCTGGACGCCGGAAGCGAGGCCGCATGACCGTGCGCATGAACGTCCGCCATTTTCTGCGCGACGACGACCTGACCCCCGCCGAGCAGGCCGAGGTGCTGGCTCTGGCCGCTGAGCTGAAGAACGCGCCGATGAGCCGCCGGCCGCTGGAAGGCCCGCGGGGTGTGGCGGTGATCTTCGACAAGAACTCGACCCGCACCCGGTTCTCCTTCGAGGTGGGTATCGCTCAACTCGGCGGGCACGCTGTCGTCGTGGACGGCCGCTCCACCCAGCTCGGGCGCGAGGAAACCCTGGAGGACACCGCCCGGGTGCTGTCCCGCTACGTCGACGCGATCGTCTGGCGCACCTTCGGCCAGGACCGGCTCACCGCGATGGCCTCGACCGCCTCGGTCCCGGTGATCAACGCACTCTCCGACGAGTTCCACCCCTGCCAGGTGCTCGCCGACCTGCAGACCCTGGCCGAGCGCAAGGGCGCGTTGGCGGGCCTGCGGATGACCTACCTCGGCGACGGCGCCAACAACATGGCGCACTCGCTGATGCTCGGTGGCGTCACCGCCGGGGTGCACGTCACCGTCGCCGCGCCAGCGGGTTTCGGGCCGGACGCCGCGGTGCTGGCCGCCGCGCAGGCCCGCGGCGCCGAGACCGGCGCCACCGTCACGGTGAGCACCGACCCGCGGGCGGCTGCGACCGGGGCTGACGTGCTGGTCACCGACACCTGGGTCTCCATGGGTCAGGAGAACGACGGACTGGACCGCGCGGCCCCGTTTCGGCCCTACCAGATCAACGGTGAGCTGCTCGCACTGGCCGACCCGGAAGCCGTTGTGCTGCATTGTCTTCCGGCGCACCGCGGTGACGAGATCACCGGTGAAGTGATGGACGGTCCGCACAGCGTGGTGTGGGACGAAGCCGAGAACCGGCTGCACGCGCAGAAGGCGCTGCTGGTGTGGCTGCTGGAGCCCCGATGAGCCGCTTGCGCGAAGAGCGAAGGTCGGGCCGATGACCCGCTCCTCGGAGGTCACCCGGGTCGGACGCCAGGCCCGCATCGTCGCGATCCTGTCGGCCCGGCCGGTGCACAGCCAGGGTGAGCTGGCCGCGCTGCTGGCCGACGACGGCGTCGACGTCACCCAAGCCACGCTGTCACGCGACCTGGAAGAACTCGGCGCGGTCAAGCTACGCGGCGCCGACGGCGGGGTCGGCGTGTACGTGGTGCCCGAGGACGGCAGCCCGGTGCGCGGGGTGTCCGGCGGCACCGACCGGCTGTCCCGGCTGCTCGGCGAACTGCTGGTGTCCACCGACGCCAGCGCCAACCTGGCGGTGCTACGCACCCCGCCCGGAGCGGCGCACTACCTGGCCAGCGCCATCGACCGGGCCGCGCTGCCCGATGTGGTGGGCACCATCGCCGGGGACGACACGATCCTGGTGATCGCCCGCGAACCGGCCACCGGTGCACAATTGGCCGCCAGGTTCGAGACGATCCGCTGACAACCCCGGCCGCCCGAAACCTAGAGCTGCACACGCAACAAAGGAGCACCCGATGTCTGAGCGCGTCATCCTGGCCTATTCCGGTGGCCTGGACACCTCGGTGGCCATCAGCTGGATCGGCAAGGAAACCGGCCGCGAGGTGGTGGCCGTCGCCATCGACCTTGGGCAGGGCGGTGAGGACATGGAAATCGTCCGGCAGCGCGCAATCGACTGCGGCGCAGTGGAAGCCGTGGTAGTCGACGCCCGCGACGAGTTCGCCGACGAGTACTGCCTGCCGACGATCCAGTCCAATGCGCTCTACATGGACCGCTACCCGCTGGTGTCGGCAATCAGCCGGCCGCTGATCGTCAAGCATCTAGTGGACGCGGCACGCAAACACGGCGGCGGGATCGTCGCGCATGGCTGCACCGGCAAGGGCAATGACCAGGTCCGCTTCGAAGTCGGATTCGCTTCGCTGGCACCGGATTTGGAGGTGCTAGCCCCGGTCCGCGACTACGCGTGGACCCGGGAGAAGGCCATCGCCTTCGCCGAGGAGAACGCCATCCCGATCAACGTCACCAAACGCTCACCGTTCTCCATCGACCAGAAAGTTTGGGGACGCGCAGATGAGACCGGCTTTCTTGAGCATCTCTGGAATTCGCCGACCAAGGATGTGTACGACTACACCGAGGATCCGACCGTCAACTGGAGTACCCCCGACGAGGTGGTCGTCGGGTTCGAAAGCGGTGTGCCGGTATCGGTAGATGGGCGCGGTGTTTCGGTCCTGCAGGCCATCGAGGAGCTCAATCGTCGAGCGGGGGAGCAGGGGGTGGGGCGCCTGGATGTGGTCGAGGACCGGTTGGTCGGCATCAAGAGCCGGGAAATCTACGAAGCGCCCGGCGCGATGGTGCTCATCACCGCTCACACCGAGCTTGAGCACGTCACGCTGGAGCGCGAACTGAGTCGATTCAAACGCGGAACTGATCAGAAGTGGGGCGAGCTCGTCTACGACGGCCTTTGGTTCTCGCCGCTCAAGACGGCCCTCGAGTCGTTCGTGGCCAAGACCCAAGAGCACGTCAGCGGAGAGATCCGATTGGTGCTACACGGCGGACATATCGCCGTCAATGGGCGCCGCAGCGCGGAATCGCTGTACGACTTCAACCTTGCCACCTACGACGAGGGGGATACCTTCGACCAGTCATCGGCCAAGGGATTCGTGCACGTACACGGTCTTTCATCGAGCCTGTCGGCACGCCGGGACCTAGCCAAGTGACCGCGACCGCGCGTGTCTGCACCGCGACGCGCCGCAAAGTCTGTACCGAAGCGCGCGCTCGCCCAGCCACGGGAGTGACATAAATGAGCACCAACGAAGGCGCCTTGTGGGGCGGTCGCTTCGCCGACGGTCCCTCGGATGCGCTGGCTGCGCTCAGCAAGTCGACCCACTTCGATTGGGTGCTCGCGCCCTACGACG
>CAYPTG010000121.1:0-7287 GCA_964413455.1 uncultured Mycobacterium sp.
CTCCCGGATGCACTTAGGCAGCTCACTCAGACAAAGAACGAACTAGCTTGTGTCATCGACGAATACGGCGGCTTCCGCGGCGTACTCACGATGGAGGACCTCGCAGAGGAACTGGTCGGCGAGATCAGCGACGAGCACGCTACCGATGACGACGTCACCGCCAACGCCGACGGGGAGGCGTGGCTGATGGACGGCGATCTGCCCATCGATGAGGTCCAGCGCATCATCGGGCGACCCTTGGTTCGAGGCGATTACGAAACCATTGGCGGGCTCGTCATCCATGAGGGCGGCAACCTCCCCGAAGAAGGGGATACATTCCACGTCGAGCTGCCGGCGACCGGGGCCGACCTCGCGGACGACGAGCCCACGAGCTGGCAGTTGCGGATCGAAGTGGTGTCGGTCGAGCGGTACGTGCCGAGTCTTGTGCGCGTGCGTATCGAGCAGGGGGGCTCCGATCCGACTCTGGCCGCAGTCGACGACGGCCACACGGTCGGCAACCGAGAGACCAGGCGGGAGAACCGCCCATGAACGCGTGGGCCGTCGCCGCCATAACCATCGCCCTGATCGCGCTGAGTGCGTTCTTCGTCATCATCGAGTTCGCCCTGATAGGGGCGCGTCGGCACCGGCTTGAGCAGGATGCCCTGCGGAGTCGTTCGTCACGTGCCGCGTTGCGTGGCCAGAACGAGCTGACAATCATGCTCGCCGGCGCCCAACTCGGCATCACGGCGTGCACCTTCGCCCTTGGGGCGGTGACCAAGCCTGCTGTCGATGCCCGGCTCGGCCCAATGCTCAGCTCTTGGGGGGTACCGGGCTGGCTGGCCGGCTCCGCCGCCTTTGGATTGTCCCTGCTGGCCGTGACATTCCTGCACCTCGTCGTCGGCGAGATGGCCCCCAAGTCGTGGGCGATCGCCCACCCTGAACTCGCCGCCCGCATAATCGGCCATCACGCGGGTTCGTTTGGGTGTTCCGACCCTTCTTGCTCTGGGTCAACGACATCGCCAACCGGCTCGTCGCGAAATCCGGCGTCAAGCCGGTGGACAGGGCCGCCGTCGGCGGCCGCGACGCCGAGACCATCCGTCATCTCGTCGAGTATTCGACGCAGGTGGGCGCTCTCAACCCGGTCTTGCAGCACCAGATCAGCGACGTGATCGCGATGGAGGAGCTGACTGTCGAGGCGATCACGACGCCCAATGCGGAGCCCGTCTCGGTCGGACCCGATGCCGTGGTCGCCGATGTCCGGGCGGCAGCGCTGGCGTCCGGGCATCTGCGGATACTCCAGAGGGACGGCGACGGCCGGCTACCGCTGGTGGTACACGTGCGCGACACGCTCGAAGCGCACGACGAGCAGCGTGCTGATGACTTCGCACGGCCGTCGTTCCGCGTCGACGCATCGACCAAGGTTTACGAACTCCTGCGGATGATGCGGGACCAGCATGTCCAGCTAGCTCTGGTCGTACAGGGCGAGCAGCTGCTCGGGATCGTGACGTTGACTGACGTCATCCGCCGGTTACTACCCTCGACGGACGCTGCGGCCCAGACCGGCTAACACCACAAGCCCGAGGACGCCACTGGCCCCGGCTCACACGGAGCCGGGGCCAGTGGTCGTTACGAATCAGGCGTTGCCTGCCAATTTCTCCCGCAACGCAGCAAGCTGCTCATCGCTGGCGAGTGACCCACCGGCCGAGGGCTCCTCGGAGCGCGAAGTGCCATTCGAGGCCGGCGCCTCGGCCTCGGCGGCCTCGGCAGCAGCGAACTTCTCCATCTGCGCCGTGTGCATCTTGTGGCGGCGCTCTGCCTCGGCGTAGCGCGCCTCCCACTCGTCACGCTGGGATTCGAAACCTTCGAGCCACTCGTTGGTGTCGGCGTCGAAACCCTCCGGGAAGATGTAGTTGCCCTGTTCGTCGTAGCTGTCGGCCATGCCGTACTTCCACGCCTCGAACTCTTCGGTGTAGTCCTCGTTGGCCTGCTTGAGGCTCAGCGAGATGCGGCGCCGCTCCAGGTCGATGTCGATGACCTTGACCATCGCGTCGTCGCCGACCTGGACCACCTGGTCGGGAACCTCGACGTGGCGCTCGGAGAGCTCCGAGATGTGCACCAGGCCCTCGATGCCCTCCTCGACCCGGACGAACGCACCGAACGGCACCAGCTTGGTGACCTTGCCCGGCACGATCTGGCCGATGGCGTGGGTGCGGGCGAAGTGCCGCCACGGGTCTTCCTGAGTTGCCTTGAGCGACAACGACACCCGCTCGCGGTCCATGTCGACGTCAAGCACCTCGACGGTGACCTCGTCGCCGACCTGCACGACCTCCGACGGGTGGTCGATGTGCTTCCAGGACAGCTCGGAGACGTGCACCAGGCCGTCTACCCCGCCGAGGTCGACGAACGCGCCGAAGTTGACGATCGAGGACACCACGCCCTTGCGGACCGCGCCCTTGACCAGCTGGTTGAGGAATTCGCTGCGCACCTCGGACTGGGTCTGCTCCAGCCAGGCGCGGCGGGACAGCACCACGTTGTTGCGGTTCTTGTCCAGCTCGATGATCTTGGCTTCGATCTCCTTGCCGATGTAGGGCTGAAGATCGCGGACCCGGCGCATCTCGACCAGGGAGGCGGGCAGGAAGCCGCGCAGGCCGATGTCCAGGATCAGGCCGCCCTTGACGACCTCGATGACGGTGCCCTTGACGGCCTCGTCCTTTTCCTTGAGAGCCTCGATGGTGCCCCAGGCGCGCTCGTATTGGGCGCGCTTCTTGGACAGGATCAGCCGACCTTCCTTGTCCTCCTTGGTGAGGACGAGGGCTTCCACTTCGTCGCCGACGGACACCACTTCATTGGGGTCGACGTCGTGCTTGATAGACAGCTCGCGGGACGGGATGACACCTTCGGTCTTGTAACCGATGTCGAGCAGAACCTCGTCCCGGTCCACCTTGACGATGGTCCCCTCGACGATGTCGCCATCGTTGAAGTACTTGATGGTCTTGTCGATAGCGGCGAGGAAGTCCTCGGCCGAGCCGATGTCGTTGACGGCTACTTGCGGCGAGGTGACGGTGGGACTGGGCATAGGTTTGGGTTGCTCCGGACAGGGTTGATCGTAGGGACGGTATGCAGGTGATTTTTCACGCGCTGTAGCCGCACAGAGTGCACACGGATACCCGGCGAGCGTACTCGACCGAGGACAACCGGACCAAACCAGCACCGCCGCCGCTACCCTCACATGGTGTCTTACGCCACGGTGCCGCCGCTGCTGTCGACCCCGGTCCGCAAAGTCGGTGCGCCACTGGCGGCGATCATGGCGATGGGGACCGTCGCCGCGCTGATCCTGATCCTGCTCACCACCATCGAACCCGTTGGCGCAATCCGAGCACTCCTGTTGACCACTGTGGCAATGGCCTGCGTGCTGGCGTGTTATCTGTGGCTGGACCGCTGGGAGCCCGAGCCGCCCCGGCTGCTGGTGATGGCGTTCCTGTGGGGGGCGTCGGTGGCGGTGGTGGTGTCGGTGCTGATGGAACACGTCATCAACGCGGCGCTGTCCGGGGCCGACCAGAAACCCGGCTTCGCGGTGATGGCCTTTGCCGCACCGGTGATCGAAGAGGCCGCCAAAGGCTGCTTTCTGGTGTTGATGATGACCGGCCGACGGCGCATCGAGCTGAACAACCTCACCGACTGCCTGGTCTACGCGGGGTTCACCGCGGCCGGGTTCGCGTGGATGGAGGACATCTTCTATATCGCCAGCGCCGAAAGCGTTCCGGCGTCGTGGGCCACCGCCATTCTGCGGCTAGTCATCGGGCCGTTCGCCCATCCGCTGTTCACCACGATGACCGCCATCGGCGTGTACTTCGCCCTCAAACAGCGCGGTCGTGGCGGCCAGGTGCTGTGCGTGCTGCTCGGCTACCTGGCAGCGGTGGCGATCCACGCCCTGTGGAACGGCTCCGCTCTGCTGGGGTCCAAGACCTATATGCACGTGTATGTGGTGTGGATGATGCCGGTGTTCGCGCTGGCGATCGTGCTGGCGGTGATGAGCCGACGCCGGGAGCGCCAGATCATCGCCGCGAAGATGCCCGGCATGGTTTCCGCCGGGCTGCTGACCCCCACCGAAGCCGGCTGGGCCTGTTCGTTGAAGGCCCGCAAGGCGGCGGTCCGCAGCGCCGGGCAGTTCGGCGGGCGGCAGGCGGCGTCGTCGGTCAAGCGGTTCGTCGTCAAGGTGGTGGAACTGGCCTACGTGCGAGACCGGATCGACCGCGGCTACGGCGACGACCGGGTGTTCGCCCTGGAGGCCGAGGAGGCCAACGGGCTGCTGGCGGCGCGGGCGGCGGCCGCGCCGGCGTTACAGCAGTTACATCTCGTTTAGCCGTACGACGATCAAGCGGCGCAAGCCGCGTTGAGGAGTGCGGCAATCGGACCCAGCCGTACGACGATCAAGCGGCGCAAGCCGCGTTGAGGAGTGCGGCGATTGGACCTAGCTAGTGCGCGGCGGCATCCCAGCTGGGGCCGTATCCCACCGACACCTCCAGCGGTACGTCCAGCGGGTAGGCGCCGCCCATCCGCTCCCGGACCAGCGCCTCGACGGCGTCGCGCTCACCGGGCGCCACCTCCAGCAGCAGCTCGTCGTGCACCTGGAGCAGCAGCCGGGAAGACAGCTTGGCTTCCCGCAGCGCGGCGTGGACCCCGATCATCGCGACCTTGATGATGTCGGCGGCGCTGCCCTGGATCGGGGCGTTCAAGGCGGCCCGTTCGGCGGCTTCCCGGACCTGGCGGTTGCTGCTGTCCAGCTCGGGCAGGTAGCGGCGGCGGCCCAGCACGGTGGAGGTGTAGCCGTCCTTGCGGGCCTGCTCGACCACGGCAAGCAGGTAGTCCCGGACCCCGCCGAACCGGGCGAAGTACTGATCCATCTGCTCCTTGGCCTCTTCGGTGGAGATCTTGAGCTGCTGGGCCAGCCCGTAGGCGCTCAGCCCGTAGGCCAGGCCGTAGGACATCGCCTTGACCCGCCGCCGCAGCTCCGGGTTCACCTCCTCGATCGGCACACCGAAGGCCCTCGACGCCACAAACGAGTGCAGATCCTCCCCGGTGTTGAACGCTTCGATCAGGCCGTCGTCGGCGGACAGGTGGGCCATGATCCGCATTTCGATCTGGCTGTAGTCGGCGGTCATCAGCTCGGCATAGGCAACGCCGCCGCCGGAGTCCGGAGGGCAACCTCCAACTACAAACGCGTCCCGGATCCGGCGCCCGGCCTCGGTACGGACCGGGATGTTCTGCAGGTTCGGCTCGGTGGATGACAGCCGGCCGGTCGCGGCGATGGTCTGGTTGAACGTGGTGTGAATACGGCCGTCTGCGGCAACGGATTTCAGCAGGCCGTCGACGGTGACCTTCAGCCGGGTGGCGTCGCGGTGCACCAGCAGGTGTTCCAGGAACGGGTGGCCGGTCTTGTCGAACAACGACTGCAGGGCGTCGGCGTCGGTGGTGTAGCCGGTCTTGGTGCGTTTGGTCTTCGGCATGCCCAGCTCGTCGAAGAGCACCACCTGCAGCTGCTTGGGTGAGCCGAGGTTGATCTGCTTGCCGATCACCGCGTAGGCGGCTTCGGCGGCGTCGCGGATCTGTTCGCCGAACTCGCGTTGCAGGGTGTCCAGCCGGTCGGTGTCGACGGCGATGCCGGTGGTCTCCATGACCGCCAGCGCCGACTGCACCGGCAGCTCCATCTCACCGAGCAGCGACGCCGAATCGATGCGCTGCAACTCCAGGTCCAGGGCATCGGCCAGGTCGGCCACCGCACGGGACCGCAGGATCAGCGTCTGCACCGCTTGGTCGTCGACGCCATCGGGGTCATCGAGCAGCGAAAGTTGCTGCTGCTCAGGGGCTTCGGCACGCAGCTCGCGGCGCAGGTAGCGCAGCGAAAGGTCGTCGAGGGCGAAGCTGCGCTGCCCGGGCCGGACCAGATAGGCGGCCAGCGCGGTGTCGGAGGTGACCCCGCCGAGCTGCCAGCCGCGGCCGGCCAAGTCGTGGATGGCGAGCTTGGCCTCGTGCAGCGCCTTGGGAACAGCCGGGTCGCGCAGCCATTCCCCCAGCGCGGCCTCGTCTTTCGGGCTCATGGTGGTGACGTCGATGTAGCCGCCTTCGCCGTTGGCGGCGGCGATCGCCAGCGCGGTGACGTCACCGTCGTACACCGCGTGGCTGCCGACCACCGCCAGCCCGCAGCGTCGGCCGTCGCGGGCGTGCTCGGCCAGCCACTGCGCGAGCGTCCCCGGTTCCAGGGCGGCGCCGCGCACGTCGAAACCTTCGTCGACTTCCGGTTCGACGGCGGCCAGGGTGTCGAACAGCCGGTCGCGCAGCACCCGGAACTCCAGGTCGTCGAACAGCCGGTGGATGTGGTCGCGGTCCCACGGCAGCAGCCGCAGGGTGTCGGGGGTCTGGGCCAGCGGGACGTCGCGCACCAGTTGGGTCAGCTCCCGGTTGAGCACGACGCTGGAAAGGTTGGCGCGCAACGCATCTCCGACCTTCCCGCGCACCACGTCGGCACTGTCGACCAACCCTTGCAGCGACCCGTACTCGGTGATCCACTTGGCGGCGGTCTTTTCCCCCACGCCAGGAATGCCGGGCAGGTTGTCGCTGGGGTCACCGCGCAGCGCGGCGAAGTCCGGGTACTGCTCGGGGGTCAGCCCGTACTTCTCGACGACGGCGTCCGGGGTGAAGCGGGTCAACTCGCTGACGCCCTTGCGCGGGTAGAGCACGGTGACGTTGGGGTTGACCAGTTGCAGCGCGTCGCGGTCGCCGGTGACCACCAGCACCCGGTAGCCGGCACCGTCGCCCTGGGTGGCCAGGGTGGCGATGATGTCGTCGGCCTCGTACCCGGGCTCGGCCAGCACGGTGACGCCCAGCGCGTTGAGTACTTCCTTGGTGATGTCGATCTGGCCGCGGAATTCGTCGGGGGTCGAGCTGCGGTTGGCCTTGTACTCCGGGTAGCGGTCGGCCCGGAAGGTTTGCCGCGACACGTCGAAGGCCGCGGCGATGTGGGTGGGCGTCTCATCGCGCAGCAGGTTGATCAGCATCGCGGTGAACCCGTACACCGCGTTGGTGGTCAGACCGTTCTTGGTCTTGAAGTTTTCCGCGGGCAGCGCGTAGAACGCCCGGAAGGCCAGCGAATTGCCGTCCAGCAACATCAATGTGGGCTGTTCGGTCGGCTGTTCGCTCACGGCTCCTACTGTAAGCGCCGCCGCTGACCGGTCGTCATCGCATAAGGTGACCGGATGGCGGCGTCTCCCGGGGTGATCGCGGTCCGGGTCAAGCCCGGCAGCAGCAAGG
>CAYPTG010000122.1:0-7267 GCA_964413455.1 uncultured Mycobacterium sp.
CATTCCGCGGCCGGCTCGGTGGACTCGGCACCAGCCGCGGCCTCGGTAGCGGCTTCCACCGCAGGCTCAGCAGCCTCGGCCGCGGCCTCCACCACCGGCTCAGAAGCCTCGACGACCTCTGCCGGCGCTTCTGTCGCTACCTCTTCTGCCGACGCTTCCGCCTCGGCGGCCTCGGCGGCCTGCGCCTTCTTGGCCGGGGCTTTCTTCTTCTTCAGCTGGGTCGCCTCGCCGGACGGGGCACCGTCGGCGGCGGCGAGTGCGGCGTTGAACAGCTCCAGCTTCGACGGCTTGGGCGGCTTGACCTTCAGCGTCCCCTCCGCACCCGGCAGGCCCTTGAACTTCTGCCAGTCACCGGTGATCTTGAGCAGCTTGAGGACCGGCTCGGTGGGCTGAGCCCCGACCGAGAGCCAGTACTGGGCGCGCTCGGAGTCGACCTCGATCAGGCTCGGCTCTTCCTTCGGGTGATAGCGGCCGATGACCTCGATCGAGCGACCGTCCCGGCGGGTGCGGGCGTCAGCGACGGCGATGCGGTACTGGGGATTACGGATCTTGCCAAGCCGGGTGAGCTTGATCTTGACAGCCATGTACGAACTACTCCTCTAGTCTCACGCTGCAATTCTGCGATCACCGGCGGGATGCCGAAATCCGGTTTTGCCTCGCGTGGCCAGCCGTAGATTGTGCCAGAACCCCCGGCGGTGACGTTAATCGCGCAACGGCAACCTGCCCGGACCTGTGAGTCGGCGCACGCTGCCCGGCCGGCGACCCGTTACGCTCAACCGCCATGGGCAGGATCGCAGCCGCTATTGCGGCGTCCCTCACTCTGTTGGCTACCACCGTCGTCGGCACCGGCGTGGCACCGGTATCGGCCGACCCGAGCATCCAACCGGCCGGTTCGATACCCATCCCGGACGGCCCGGCGCCGTCCTGGATCGTCGCCGACCTGGACACCGGCCAGGTGCTGGCCGGACGCGATATGGACGCGGCGCACCCGCCGGCCAGCACGATCAAGACCCTGCTCGCGCTTACCGCGCTCGACGAGGTCAACCTGGACGCCACCACCGTGGCCACCCCGGCCAACACCCAGGTCGAATGCAACTGCGCCGGCATCAAACCCGGTCGCAGCTACACCGCCCGTCAGCTCCTGGATGCCACCTTGCTGGTCTCCGGCAACGATGCCGCCAATGCGCTGGCCGACATGCTCGGCGGGTACGACATCGCGGTGGACAAAATGAACGCCAAGGCCGCGGCGATCGGCGCATTCGGCACCCACGCCACGTCCCCGTCGGGTCTGGACGGGCCGGGCGGACCCGGCTGGACCACCCCGCACGATCTGGCGGTGATCTTCCGGGCCGCGATGGCCAACCCGGTGTTCGCCCAGATCACCGCGCAACCCACGGCCATGTTCCCCACCGATACCGGCGAGAAGCCGCTGATCAATCAGGACGAGCTGCTGGTGCGCTACCCGGGCGCGATCGGCGGCAAGACCGGATACACCCACGCCGCCCGCAAGACCTTCGTCGGCGGTGCCGACCGCAACGGCCGGCGGCTGGTGATCGCGATGATGTACGGACTGGTCCACGACGGTGGGCCGACGTACTGGGATCAGGCCGCGACGCTGCTGGATTGGGGATTCGCACAGGATCCGTCGATGGGCGTGGCCACGCTATAGGTCGACTCGACTAGGGGCGGTTGCCGCCCATTTTCGGGCCGGGCACCCAAGCCAGGACGTCCCGGCCACCGTCGGTCCACACGACACTGTTGGGGTGGTAGTTCTCCGGGCCCACCACATCGAAGTAGAGCTTCTCGCCGTTCGATGCGCCCGAGATGGCCGGGAAGAACGCACCGTTTTGAGCGCGGGCGCCGAACCGCGTGATCTGTGGATCGATCGGCTCACCGAAGAATTCGATCTTCAGATTGGCCGAATACAGCGTGCCGTTGTGCGGCACCGGATCCTTGCTCTTTCCGAACTTGTCGACGGTGTAGCCGATGGTCGGCATCCGGTTCCAGCCGAGCAGCTTCTCCTGCTCACCGAAGGCCCTGATGTTCTCGGTCGCCGAGGCGGGGGCAGCGGTGGCGGTCCCGATACCGGCCGCGATGACGGCGGTGGCGACGGCTCCGATCAGCTTCTGGATGTTCACGGGGAGCTCCCTGGTTGGGTCCGGATCTTCAGCGACCGTACCGTACCGCGCCGGGGCACCGAGGAACCGGCGATTCGTCGGGGTCCGTCGGGTCTCAGCCCTATCCGGGGCCCTATCCCGAGCCCTACCGGGCGTTGAAGCCCGGTGAGGCGACCTCAGCCTCACTGAGCTCGAACGGCGGCGGCGCGATCACGTCGGGGGTGGCCACTATCGCCGGATCGGTCTCTACCGGCATGGGCCCGGCATCAGCCGGCATGGCTCCGGCATCAGCCGGAGGAGCCGGGGGTGGTGGTGGAGGAGGAGCCTGGACCTGGCCGGCGGCCTCGTCCGGCGGCACCGGTTTGGCCTTCGGGGGCGCCACGGGCAATTTGCCGGGGATCCAGGCGAGGATGTCGCGAATGCCGTCGTTCCACACGACGCTGTTTGGCTCAACGCCCACCACGTCGAAGTAGAGGATGCTGCCGTTGGACGCTCCCGGGATCGACGGGTAGTACTGTCCGCTTTGCGCGCGCGCACCGAACCGTCCGATCATCGGGTCGGTGTTGCCCCCATACCCGTCGATGACCAGCTTGGCTGAATACAGTTTGCCGTTGTGCGGAACGGGATCTTTGCTCGGAGCCAGCTTGCTCACGGTGTAACCGATGTAGGGCATGTGGTTAGGCCCGAGCAGCGTCTCCTCTTCGCCGAATGTCCTGATGTTGTCCGTCGCGCAAGCCGGCGCAGCACTGATGACGGCCGCGGCAACAACCGCGGCGAGAACAGCGGCTGTCTCCTTGAAGTTCACGTGAGACTCCCTCAGGTGGTGGCGGTGATAGAAACCGTAGCCTGTCAGACCGCCGCGAGCGCCGCAAACCGGCCGGGGTCGCGGCGCTTCGCAACCGATCGGAGACCCGCCCGAACCCCAATTGCGGTCAACCCGAGCTAACCTCGTCAGACATGTTTGTGCTCACTCGGGGGATGCGCTGCGTCGCAACGACGATCACCCTCGCCCTTCTCGCCTGCTCCGTCTCATCGCCGGCGACCGCCGACCCCGCCGGGCCCTCGGCCATCGCACCACCGGTGGGTCCGGCGCCTGCGTGGCTGATAGCCGATACCGTGAGCGGCCGCATCCTGGGCACTCAGGATGCCTACGGCCCCCGCGCCCCGGCCAGCACCATCAAGGCGCTGCTGGCGATGGTGGTGTTCGACGAACTGCCGATGGAGTCGGCGGCCCGCGCGACGCCGGCCGAGAACGACGTGGAGTGCTCCTGCGTCGGCCTGGTCCCCGGCCAGGTGTACACCGCCCGCCAGCTGCTCGATGCGCTGTTGATCGTGTCCGGCAATGACGCGGCCAACATGCTCGCCGATATGGTCGGCGGCTCGCAGGCCGCGGTGGCCAAGATGAACGCCAAGGCGGTGCAGGTAGGCGCCCGCGCGACCCGGGCCGGCTCACCGTCCGGGTTGGACGGGCCGGGCTGGGAGTCGGTGAGCACGCCGTACGACCTGGCGATGATCTATCGCGCCGCACTTCGTTACCCGCTGTTCGCACCGATCCTGCACCAGTCCAGCGCCGCGTTCCCGGACGGGGCCGGCGGGTTCAAGCAGATCGCCAGCCACGACCCGCTGCTGCCGTCGTACCCGGGATTCATCGGTGGCAAGACCGGCTACACCCAGCTGGCCCAGGAGACCTACGTGGCCATGGCCCAGCGCGGCGAACGCCAGCTGATCGCGGTGATGATGTACGGCAAGGACGACCTGTGGGGTCAGGGGCGGGCGCTGCTGGACTGGGGCTTCGCGCAACCCTGAGCCGTGGTCGCTCGGCCTAGTACACCCGCCCCCGCAGGATCACCCGGTCCGGCCGGGACAGCACCCGCGGGCCGGAGCGCGGGTCCTCGGCGAAGCACAGCAGGTCAGCCGGGGCGCCGTCGGCCAGCGCCGGGCGGCCCAGCCATCGTCGGGCGTCCCAACACGCCGCACCCAACGCCTCGGTGGACGTCATCCCGATACCGGCAAGTTCGGCCACCTCGTCAGCGATCAGCCCGTGCGCGATGAAGCCACCGGCGTCGGTACCGGCGTAGATCGGCACCCCGGCCTCCCGGGCGGCGCCGATCCGCTGGTGGCGGCGGGCGTAGAGGTCGCGCATGTGCGCGGCGTAGACCGGGAATCGTGTTGCCGCGTCGGCGAATCCGGGAAAATTCTCGATGTTGATCAGGGTGGGCACCAGCGCGGTGCCCCGCTGGGCCATCGCGTCGACGATGTCTTCGGTCAGGCCGGTGCCGTGTTCGATGCAATCGATGCCGGCGTTGACCAGGCCGGGTAGGGCGTCCTCGCCGAATACGTGCGCGGTGACCCGGGCGCCTTCGGCGTGGGCGGCCTCGATCGCGGCGACCAGCACCTCGTCGGACCACAGCGGTGCCAGGTCGCCCACCGACCGGTCAATCCAGTCGCCGACCAGCTTGACCCAGCCGTCGCCGCGGCGGGCCTGCTCGGCCACCGCTCCGGGCAGCTGCCATTCGTCGTCGAGTTCGACGGCATAGTCCTTCATGTACCGCTTGGGCCGGGCCAGATGTCTTCCGGCCCTGATGATTTGGGGCAGGTCGTGGTGATGGTCGAGGGCGCGGGTGTCGATCGGTGAGCCGCAGTCCCGCAACAGCAGCGCGCCGGCGTCCCGGTCGGTCTCGGCCTGGGTGATCGCCTCGTCGAGCTCGACCGGGCCGTGCGAGCCCAATCCCACGTGGCAGTGCGCGTCGACCAGGCCGGGGATGATCCAGCCGCCGTCGAAGATCGTCTCGGCGCCGGCGACCGGTTCGCTGCGCAGAATCCCATCGGCGATCCACCAATCGACGGGTTCGCCGTCCGGCAGTCCGCGGCCGCGGACGTGCAGCGCGCTTGCGGTCACAACTGGTCGCGCGTCATCAGCCCTTGCCGGGGAACTTCAGCTTGGACAGATCGAAGTCGGCCAGACCGGGCGGCAGATCCTTGAGTCCCTCGGGCATCTGCGACAGGTCCGGGAAGCCGCCGGGCATCGCACCGGCCATCGGGCCGCCCAGCATCGGGTTGCGCCGCGCCGGAGTCGGGCCCCTCCCCTTGCTCTTGCCTTTTTTCTTGTTGTTCTTGGCGCTGCGTTTGGTGGAGCGCCGGCCGAAGGGCATGCCCATCGCTCCGGCCATCTGCGACATCATCTTTCGCGCTTCGAAGAACCGGTCGACGAGTTGGTTGACCTCCGACACGGTCACCCCCGAACCGTTGGCGATGCGCAGCCGGCGGGAGGCGTTGATGATCTTGGGGTCGGCTCGTTCTTCCGGCGTCATGCCGCGGATGATGGCCTGCACCCGGTCGAGGTGGCTGTCGTCGACGGCGGCCAGCGCGTCTTTCATCTGCCCGGCGCCGGGCAGCATGCCGAGCAGGTTGCCGATCGGCCCCATCTTGCGGATCGCCAGCATCTGTTCCAGGAAGTCTTCCAGGGTCAGCTCGCCGGAGCCGATCTTGGCCGCCGCCTCTTCGGCCTTCTGGGCGTCGAAGACCTGTTCGGCCTGCTCGATGAGGGACAGCACGTCGCCCATGCCCAGGATGCGGCTGGCCATCCGGTCCGGGTGGAAGACGTCGAAGTCCTCCAGCTTTTCTCCGGTGGAGGCGAAAAGAATTGGCACACCGGTGATTTCGCGCACCGACAGCGCAGCACCGCCGCGGGCGTCGCCGTCGAGCTTGGTGAGCACCACACCCGTGAAGCCCACGCCCTGCCCGAAGGCTTCGGCGGTGGCCACCGCGTCCTGGCCGATCATCGCGTCCAGCACGAACAGCGTCTCGTCCGGCGCCACGGCGTCCCGGATGGCGGCGGCCTGGGCCATCAGCACGTCATCGATGCCCAGGCGCCCGGCGGTGTCGATGACAACGACGTCGAAGTATTTGGCCTTGGCCTCGGCCAGGCCGGCGGCGGCGACCGCGACCGGGTCGCCAGGTCCGGCGCCCTGCGCCTCCATCGACTCGGCGGAGGTGCCCGGATGCGGGGCGAAGACACTGACGCCGGCGCGTTGCCCGACGATCTGGAGCTGGGTGACAGCGCCGGGGCGCTGCAGGTCGCAGGCCACCAGCAGCGGGGTGTGCCCTTGATCGCGCAGCCATTTGGCGAGCTTGCCGGCCAGCGTGGTCTTACCGGCGCCCTGCAGGCCGGCCAGCATGATCACCGTCGGCGGGGTCTTGGCGAACACCAGCTGGCGAGTCTGACCGCCGAGGATGCCGACGAGTTCCTCGTTGACGATCTTGACGACCTGCTGGGCGGGGTTGAGCGCACCGGAAACATCGGCTCCGCGGGCGCGTTCCTTGACCCGATTGATGAATGCCCGCACCACGGGCAGCGAGACGTCGGCCTCCAGCAGCGCCAGCCGGATCTCCCTGGCGGTGGCGTCGATGTCGGCGTCGGTCAGCCGCCCCTTGGCGCGCAGGCCGGAGAGCGCACTGGTCAACCGCTCGGAGAGGGATTCAAACACGACTTAAAGACTAGCTGTTGCGGTAAACCAGCCAGCGCATCTCGTTGGGGCATTGTTCGCGCGGGAGGTCGAAAAGATCCTGCCCGGCCACCCATTCGGCGTACCAGCTGGTGGGGGGCCAGGCACCGGCAGGCAGGTGTTCTTTCTCGTAGTCGTACACCGAGTCGTCGGCGACGAGTTCCAACCGCAGACCGTCGGCCGCTCGGTTCATTTCGTCCCAGGTGAACATGTTCGAGTACACCTGCTCGGCGAGTTCCCGCGTCGCGCGGTCCGGGACAAAGCCGTCGCGGGCCATGAACGTGTTGAACACCAGCCGCCCGCCGGGGGCCAGGTGGTCGGCGGCCAGCTCGAACATCTGCCGCAGGTGCTCGAGGGTCCGGAACTCCGGCACCACCTCGGAGAGCAGTAGCAGTTGATAGTCCTTGCGCAGGCCAGCCGTGGTGGCGAATACGTCGCGCTGGAAGACCCGCACGTTCAGTGATTCCTGCTCGGCTGACGCTTCGATCATTTCGGCGAACTTGGGCGTCATTTCGACGACGTCGACCGGGTGGCCGCGGCGCGCCAGGGCCAGCGCGTTGCGGCCGGTCCCGGCACCGATGTCGAGTACCGGGAACCCGGTGGGGTCCGGCGCGTCTTTGGCCAGCGCCCACACCCGGGCATCGG
>CAYPTG010000123.1:0-7064 GCA_964413455.1 uncultured Mycobacterium sp.
GGCCCGGCCCATGCGCAGGAAGTTGTAGTACTGCCCCACCACCTGGTTGCCCGGCCGGGAGAAGTTCAGCGTGAAGGTGGGCATGTCCCCGCCCAGATAGTTGACCTTGAAAACCAGATCTTCGGGCAGGTGCTCAGCGCTGCGCCACACCACGAACCCGATGCCGGGATAGGTCAGGCCGTATTTGTGGCCGCTGACGTTGATCGACACCACCCGGGGCAACCGGAAGTCCCATTTGAGATCCGGGTCCAGGAACGGCACGACGAATCCGCCGCTGGCCGCGTCGACGTGCACCGGGACGTCCAGACCCTTTTTCTTTTCCAAGGTGTCCAGCGCCGCGCAGATCTCGGCGATCGGTTCGAGTTCGCCGGTGTAGGTGGTGCCCAGGATCGCCACCACCCCGATGGTGTCCTCGTCGACGTAGTCGAGCACCTGCTCGGGGGTGATGACGTAGCGGTCGTGTGCCATCGGGATGTAGCGCGGTTCGACTTCGAAGTAGCGGCAGAACTTCTCCCACACCACCTGCACGTTGGAACCCATCACCAGGTTGGGGGTGCGGGTGCGCCACTGGTCACCGACCCGCTGCTTCCACTTCCATTTCATCGCCAGCCCGCCCAGCATGACCGCCTCCGACGATCCGATGGTCGAGGCGCCGATCGCGGTGGCGGCGTCGTCGTCACGCAGACCATCGGCGTGGAACAGGTCGGCAACCATTGCCACACAACGTGATTCGATCGCCGCGGTGGCCGGGTACTCGTCCTTGTCGATCATGTTCTTGTCGAAGGTTTCGGCCATCAGCCGTTCGGCTTCGGGGTCCATCCAGGTGGTGACGAAGGTGGCCAGGTTCAGCCGGGAGCTGCCGTCGAGCATCAACTCGTCGTGGATGAACCGGTATGCCGCGGCCGGTTCCATGGATTCGTCGGGCAGCCGCAGCGACGGGATGGGGTCGGTGGACAATCGGCCGGTGTAGGCGGGGGCGATCGACGGGGACCGGTATTTCACATGCGGCATGTTGTTCTCCTCGTGGCGGTGGATTGTTGCGGTGGATTACAGATTTGCCAGTGCCGGACGGATATGGGACAGGATGCGCGACGCCGAGGTGGGTACCGGAGCCGGTCCCGGGTCGGCGGCCGAAGCGTTGGCGGCCCGGGCGTGGACGAACGCGGCAGCGGCCGCGGCCGGCGCCGGAAACCGGCCCGAGGCCAGCAGCGCGCCGATGATGCCGGAGAGCACGTCACCGGAGCCGGCGGTGGCCGCCCAGGCGCCCCCGGCCGGGTTGAGGTAGGTCGGTCCGGCGGGATCGGCGATGACGGTGACGTTGCCTTTCAGTAGCACGGTGACCCCCAGCGTTTCGGCCAACCGGCGGGCGGCGGCCACCCGGTCGGCCCCGACCGGCCCGAGCCCGAATCGCTGGTACTCCCCGGCGTGCGGGGTGAGCACGGTGCCGGCCTGGCGGTCGGTGACCAGATGCGTCCGGGTGGACAGGATGGTCAGCGCGTCGGCGTCGACGATCACCGGCAGGTCGCTGGCCAGCACCTGGGTTAGGGTGTCGACGGCGGGCCCGTTGGTGCCCAGGCCGGGGCCGACCACCCAGGCTTGTACCTGCCCGGCGGTGTGCACGCTGGGTGCGGCGACGACTTCCGGCCAGTGCGCCACCACCTCGGCGGCAGCCGATCCGGCGTAGCGCACCATGCCTGAGGTCGCGGCCACCGCGGCACCGCTGCACAGGATCGCCGCTCCCGGATAGGCCGACGAACCGGCCGCCACACCCACCACACCCTGGGTGTACTTGTCGTCGCGCGGGCCGGGTAACGGCCAGTTGGCCTTGACGTCGGCGGCATCCAGTCCCAGCAGCTTGCTGGCCGGCAGGTCCAGCCCGATGTCGACGAGTTCGACGCGGCCGCAGTCGGCCAGCGCGTGCACCGGCTTGAGGCCGCCGAAAGTGACGGTGAGCGCCGCCCGGACGGCGGGGCCGGTGATCGCGCCGGTGTGTACGTCGATGCCGCTGGGGATGTCGACGGCGACCACCGGGATGCCGGCGTCGTCGACGGCATCGAACACCTCGGCCGCAGCCGGGCGCAGCGGGCCTGTTCCGGAGATGCCGACGACGCCGTCGATCACCAGGTCGGCGTCGTCCGGAATCTCTCGCACCACGCGGCCGCCGGCCCGCCGGAACGCGGTCAGCGCGGCGGTGTGGGTGTGCTCAGGGTTGAGCAGGATCGCGGTGGCGTGCACGCCCCGGCGGCGCAGGAAGACGGTTGCCCACAGTGCGTCGCCGCCGTTGTCGCCGGAGCCCACCACCGCACACACGGTGCGACCGGCCACCCCGCCGGTGCGGCGGCGCAGCTCGGCGGCGATCGCCGAGGCCAGGGCGTTCGCGGCGCGGCGCATCAGCGCGCCGTCGGGCAGGCCGGCCAGCAGGGGTGCTTCGGCGGCCCGGATCTGCTCGGCGGTGAAGTAGTGCCGCATCGGGTCCAAGGTTACGTGCTGGCTTGGGCCTGATTGTCTCGCTCCTCCTCCGGCGCATGCGCGCCGGCATCGTCGACTCGACTGAGCCGCCAATCCGGATCCATCAGACGGGGAACACAGTCGACCCATTGCTCCACCGAGCCACCGGGCGGCAGAGCGTGGATCTCCGGGTCGCGAATGGCGGCGCGCAACTGGCCGGCGACATCCGTCGTACCCACGATGTCGGTGCGGGTATAGAACGGCTGGACAGCCGTCGACGGCGCCGGCAGACCACGCTCGCGCTGCAGGGCGAGCAAGGCGTTCAATACGGCGATAAGCGCTTGCTGCCGGGCGGGAAAATCGTTGTGGGTCAACGCGTCACGCAGTTCGGGGATGATGGTCCCGGCTCGCGGCAGGCGGGCAAACTGAGTACCGAACCACTTCGGATAGGGCGGCCAGGTGCGTTCGAGCAGGAACCCCAGGTGCATGGCGATGCCGACCAGCCGCGCGGTGAGCACCCGGGATCCCAGTTCGTCGCCCCGCAGCGCGGTTCGGCCGATGAACGGCAGCTCCTCGCTCAACGCGTCCCAGTCCGCGGCCAGCACGTGCAGCCAGACGTCGTCCGGGTACCACTGCAATCGCCGTCTGATCTCGGTGAGCTCCCCCGCGGTATCCACGAATACCTCCCCGGCGGTGACCTCCAGCACCGATTGCCCGGTCAGACACAGCCATTCACCCGGGGTGAGCGGGCGGCTGGCATCCACACCGAGGCGTGACGTGGCGAAGGCCGCCGCCGTGGCGACCTCGACCTGATGGCGCTGCGTGGGTTGCCAGGTTGTGGCGAACCTGACCGGGTGGCCCGCGTAGGACTCGGGTAGATGCTCGGCGAGCAGTGCGTCGACCGCCGCCACCTCGGGAGCGGGCACCAGCAGGGCCAGCCGCAACCCCCAGTCATGGTCGCGGGAGACATCATCATCGAGCCCGAGCACATCGGAGCCGCTGCCCAACCGGGCCGCCGCGTACGGCATCCCGGGTCGCATTCGGGCCAGCAGGTCCGCGACCACGTCGTGGTAGAAAGCCCGGGCCAGGGCGATCCCCGAATCCAGCCTCGATTGGTCGGCCGACACGCGCGGCTATTCGACGGTGACGGACTTGGCCAGGTTACGCGGCTTGTCGACGTCGTAGCCGCGGGCCCGGGCCACTGACGCGGCGAACACCTGCAGCGGAATGGTGGACAGCAACGGCTGGAAAAGCGTTGATACAGCGGGTATTTCGATGATGTGATCGGCGTACGGGCGGACGGTGTCGTCGCCTTCTTCGGCGATCACGATGGTGATCGCGCCACGAGCCTGGATCTCCCGGATGTTACTGAGCAGCTTGGCGTGCAACATCGCCGCGTTCTTCGGCGACGGCATCACCACGATGACCGGCAGGCCGTCCTCGATGAGCGCGATCGGCCCGTGTTTGAGCTCGCCGGCGGCGAAACCTTCGGCGTGCATGTAGGCCAGCTCCTTGAGCTTGAGCGCGCCCTCCAGCGCCACCGGGTAGCCGACGTGGCGGCCCAAAAAGAGCACCGCCGACGAGTGGGCGAACCGCCGGCCCAGCTCGGCCGCGGTGTCCAGGTGCTCCAGCACCTGTTCCACCAGCCGGGGCATCGACTCCAGTTCCTCGTATTCCCGGGTCACCTCGTCGGGGTACTTGGTGCCGCGGGCCTGAGCCAGCGCCAGGCCGACCAGATAGTTCGCGGTGACCTGGGCCAGGAACGTTTTGGTGGCCGCCACCCCGATCTCCGGCCCGGCGCGGGTGTAGAGCACCGCGTCGGCTTCCCGCGGGATCTGGCTGCCGTTGGTGTTGCAGATGGCCAGCACCTTGGCCTTCTGGGTCTTGGCGTGCCGCACCGCCTCCAGCGTGTCGGCGGTCTCACCGGACTGCGAGATCGCGATCACCAGGGTACCGCGGTCCAGCACCGGGTCGCGGTAGCGGAACTCGCTGGCCAGTTCCACTTCGACCGGGATGCGGGTCCAGTGCTCGATGGCGTACTTGGCCAGCATCCCGGAGTGGTAGGCGGTGCCGCAGGCGACGATGAACACCTTGTCGATCTCGCGCAGTTCCTGGTCGGAGAGGCGCTGCTCGTCGAGCACGATGCGGCCGTCGGCGAAGTGGCCGAGCAGGGTGTCGGCGACCGCGGTGGGCTGCTCGGCGATCTCCTTGAGCATGAAGTACTCGTAGCCGCCCTTCTCGGCGGCCGACAGATCCCAGTCGATGTGGAAAACCCGGGCGTTGGCGACGTCGTCGTTGCCGTCGAAGTCGGTGATCCGGTACCCGTCGGCGGTGATCACCACGGCCTGGTCTTGACCGAGTTCGACTGCCTCCCTGGTGAATTCGATGAAGGCGGCGACATCAGAGCCCAGGAACATCTCGTCTTCGCCGATCCCGACCACCAGCGGGGTGGAGCGTCGGGCAGCGACGATGGTGCCGGGGTCGTCGGCGTGGGCGAAAACCAGCGTGAAATGGCCTTCCAGGCGGCGCAGCACGGCCAGCACCGATGCCACGAAGTCACCGGCGGTCTCCCCGTGCCGGTAGGCCTGGGCCACCAGGTGCACCGCCACCTCGGTGTCGGTGTCGCTGACGAATTCCACCCCGGCGGCTTCCAGTTCGGCGCGCAGTGCGGCGAAGTTCTCGATGATGCCGTTGTGCACCACCGCGAACTTGCCGGCGGCGTCGCGGTGCGGGTGGGCGTTGCGGTCGGTGGGTCGGCCGTGGGTGGCCCACCGGGTGTGGCCGATCCCGGCGGTGGCGGTCAGCGTCGCGGGGTCGGTGTCGGCCAGCGTGGCCTCCAGGTTGGACAGCCGGCCGGCGCGCCGCCGGACCGTCAGCCCGCCATCGCCGTCGAGCAGGGCCAGCCCCGATGAGTCGTAGCCCCGGTACTCCATCCGCCGCAAGGCGTCGACGACCACGTCGCGGGCGGGGCGGTGGCCGACATACGCCACGATTCCGCACATGGGATACGAGCCTAGTCGAGTCGACGATGCCGCCGCTCCAGCGGCGGAGGAGGAGCGAGACAGATGTGGACCGGCGAGTCGACGATGCCGCCGCTCCAGCGGCGGAGAAGGGGCGAGACAGAGCAATTCGCCAATTCGGTCGGCTACCGTCGGGGGATGGCCCGTTCCCGCACGTTGTTCAACACCCTGACTCGACGCGGCCCGTACCCGGTTCGGCGCGGTGACCTGGCCTTCGCCGGCATTCCCGGAGTCGTCTACACCCCGGCGTCGGGCTTCGATCTGCCCGGGGTTGCCTTCGGGCACGATTGGCTCACCGACGCGCAGCGTTACGCCGGCACCCTGGAACACCTGGCCAGCTGGGGCATCGTCGCGGCGGCCCCGGATACCCAACGCGGATTGGCGCCGTCGGTGCTCAACCTCGCCCACGACCTCGCCCAGACATTGCAGGTGATCTCCGAGGTGCGGCTGGGATCGGGTGAGATCAGTGTCGATCCGCAGAACTTGGCGTTGGCCGGCCACGGGTTCGGAGCTTCAGCGGCCGTGTTGGCCGCAGCCGAGGTCTCTCCCAAGGCGGTAGCGGCCGTGTTTCCTGCGGTTACCAAGCCGTCCGCCGCGACGGTGGCGGCCCGGCTGAGCGTGCCGGGGTTGGTGCTGGCCACCGCCGACGACGCCACCTCGCTGCGCACCGACGCCCTGGATGTGGCAGCGGCCTGGGACGGCGCGGTTCTCCGAGTGGTCAAAAAGGCCAGTGCGGGGGGCTTTGCCGAGAAGCGCCGCCTTGCCGGACTGCTCGGGTTCCCGGGGTCCAGCGACGAAACCCAAAAGACGGTCCGGGCGCTGCTGACCGGGTTCCTGTTGTTCCACCTGACCGGGGATGTCAGCTACCGGGACTACGCCGACGCGGAGGCCGATCTGCCGCATTCCAGCCGCCCCGACCCCGATGCTCCCGCGGTGACGGCAGAGGACCGGATCGTCGCGCTGTTTCGGTAATTAGAGTTTCGAGATAGACGAAGTTCGCGGTTATGAAACGGCGCGCAGTCGCTGCCGCGCCTTCTCCGCGACCCGCGCCGCGATTTCGACATCGAGGGGCCAGTCGAATCGTTCCTTCGACAACTTGAGCAATTCATCGATCTCGTCGTCGTTTACCGGGGCAATCTCGACAGCAGAAATAGCGCCCACCTCAAACTCCCCAGCATCGAGATCTTCGTAGGCGCACTGCGCGGCGTCAGCATCCATCACACCCTCGTACTTCTTGAGGATGCGTCTGGCGAACTCCTCCACCGCATCAGCCATGGCGCTGAGTTTACGCCCGTGGCGGATAGGCCGACCAGAACAAAGGCGGGTCAAGGTCGTCTCGAACGTCAGCTCGGACGCGCGCCGTGTCGGTGTTTACGCAGGACGCGCCGCATGTCCTCACGGGTCGGCAACGGGACGTCACGCGGCGTGAACCGCAACCGCTCACCGTCCGGTAGTGGCGGGTACTCATCCGGAATGTCCATTCCGCCCGGAATGAACCGGTTCGACACGTTCATCGCTGTGACGAACGCCTTCTCGTCGGCCGATCACTGCCCGACTTGGGGGAGCTGATCGGCGGCGATCTCACACGGAGTCTGC
>CAYPTG010000124.1:0-7060 GCA_964413455.1 uncultured Mycobacterium sp.
CTTTCACAGCAAGCTGGCCGCGGCCGGCGCCACGGCGGTGGCCGACCCGCTCGGTGCGCATCCCGCCGTGGTGCGTCTACTCGCCGACCGATTCTTCAGCGGCGCGACGATCAAGCGGCGACAGCCGTGTTGAGGAGCGGCGCGATTAGGACTAGCGGCCAGGGCCGTCAGGTCCCGGGATCACCGGCCCGGGCCCGAGTATCGGCCCTGCGGGTCCGATAGGTCCGGGCCCGACGGGGCCGGGTCCTACCGGGCCGGGGCCGACGACCGGGTTCCACTCGCACTGGTTGGTGGTGGTGTTGAAGTACATGCCGGGACCGCAGCCGTCGTCGGCCTGACTGACCGGCGCTATCACGATCGCCGCCCACGGCAGCGCCGCAAGAACCAAGCCACGTGCCGAGGCGCGACGAAACCGAGGCGAGATCATCTACCCATCGTATGGCCAGTCCGCGGCCTGCGCATGGGCGTTCGACCCGGCCTGTCAACTTGCTGTCAATACCGCTGCCGGCGGCCGCTGAAGCCCGAATCCGGCGCGACCCCGAGTACGGTCAAAAATCGGGAGATCAGCTAACGAATCAATGCCGGGGGCTGCTGGAAGCGGGTACCAAAGATGGCCAATACCAGCAGTCTTGACCAGGACGAGGCCCGGCGCGCCGGCATCCGGAACGCCGCCGACGAGCTGGCCACCCGGCTGGCCACACTCGCCGACACCCTAGCCGCCACCCGGAAACCCACCCGACTCCCCTACGGCCCCGGCCGGCTGGGAAATCACCTCCGCCGGCTATCGCCCGAAGGATTCGTTCTCGACCCGTCCGGCCCGCAGGTCCTGATGAGCGACGGCCGGCTGTGGGCCTACAGCCGCAGCGATTCGGCCCGCCAGCCCGCCGGACGCTTTTACGACGCCCGGGTCGACTACGCCGCATACTCGGGCAGCCGCACTTTCCCCGGCGGGACGGAGTTCGTATTCCTCGGCGCCGTACTGGGTAAGTACACCTTCGGATTTGCCGCCCGGAACGCCGACGACACCCCCGGCGGCCTGTGCGCCATCTACGGAGACGGCCGGTCGGTGCGCCAAGTCACCGCCGATCAGGCGTTCAGCGCTATTGCCGAAGCGGCGCCCAGCGGACATTCGCCCGGCTCGCATCGGCAGTCGATGACCGGATAACCCCAGGTCGTTAGGGACACCGGCAACGGCGGAGCCGGTGGAGCAGGCGGCACCGCGCTGTATGCATCCGACATCCGCTACCGGGTTTTGAGACCCAACTGTTGGGCAACAGCAGAAGGTGATGTAGCCAGACCAGCGGCCAGAAGCTGACGGTCAGCACTGACGAGCGGGATTCGCAGAGCAGCCGCCGATGCGGCCCAGCTGGCGTCATAAAAGGACAGGGCATGCCTCTCGGCCAGGACTGCCGCCCGCCCCAGCCAAGTGTGCGACATGGCGAGCGGCGGACCGACGATTTTCAAAAGGTCATCGAGCTGGTCGCCGACATCGCGGGCCGGCCACTTCAGTGCCCGAGCCAACACGTTTCCGACCTCGTAGATCGCCAGATCCAGCACATGAGCGTCGAGCTCGCTACGAACGTGCGCATCCCGTATCGCTCGCGCCTCGGCAAGCTCACTCTCCCCCGCGTCGTGGAACCACTTGATCACCACGGATGTGTCAATGAGTAAGCGCATCACCGACGATTGTCACGGTCGGCCCGGACGACGTCGGCGGATTCGAAGCTGCCGGCTGCGCGAAACCGACGCTGCGAGCGCTCGATGGCCGCAGCCAGATCAGCGGGATCGCGACGCGCCAGCTCACGACGGGCCGCCTCGGCCAGCAATGCACTTCGGCTGGTACCCCGGCGCTTGACTTCGGCATCGAGTTCCGTGAGCAGGTCAGCGGGTAGGGAAACCATGACCTTCGACATAGACGCGAGTATAGCTAGAAGTATTGCCGCAGGGATAGCCGGACGGTGGGCGCTCCGCCCCTTCAGCGCCACCCGTCAGCAGCCTTGACCACCCGCAGCAACTCCTCACACAACCGCCGCAACTCCTCCCCTTGGGCGCCCTCTTCGACCGCCGTCACGACGTCTTCGGCGGCGCAGCGCACCTGATAGACCCGATCGGAGAGCTCGGCGGCCTCGTCGGCGGAGAGCACCACCGCATCGGCGGGCAGCGCGGTGCCTTTGACCAGCGCACGCTGCTCGTAAGCCCGCTGCCGGCAGGATTGGCGGCAGTATTGGCGGCGCCGGCCCAGTTCGGCGTCGGCAACCTCGCGGCCGCACCAACGGCACGGCTGAGATCGGGGGCGCCGCGTCACGGCTCTCGAGAGTAAAGCGTCACAACTTCCGAGAGTAGAGGTCGATTCCCCCGGTATCATGGAACCCGCGTCGGGAAACCGCACTCCCCTGGTGGCGCGTTCTTTGACGGATATCGCAAGGAGAAAACCATGGCTGATCGTGTGCTGAGGGGCAGCCGGCTCGGCGCCGTGAGCTACGAGACCGACCGCAACCATGACCTGGCGCCGCGCCAGGTCGCCCGCTACCGCACCGACAACGGCGAAGAGTTCGACGTCCCGTTCGCCGACGACGCCGAGATTCCCGGTACTTGGTTGTGCCGCAACGGACTTGAGGGCACCCTCATCGAGGGCGAGCTGCCGGAGCCGAAGAAGGTCAAGCCGCCCAGGACGCACTGGGACATGCTGCTGGAGCGTCGTTCCGTCGAGGAGCTTGACGAGCTGCTCAAGGAGCGGCTCGATCTCATCAAGACCAAGCGCCGCGGCTGAACCAGCCTCTCAGCGCTCGGCGCCGAGGACGCCTTTGATCCGCCCGCCGATCCCCCACCGGGCCACCTTCACCATGGCCTCGCGGATGTTGGACCCGCTCATCTTGGAGACCCCGAGTTCGCGTTCGGTGAAGGTGATCGGCACCTCGACGACGGTGAACCCGTTGGTGATCGCCCGCCAGGTCAGATCCACCTGGAAGCAGTAGCCGCGGGAATCGACGGTGGCCAGGTCGATCTTCTCCAGCACCTCGCGCCGGTAGGCGCGGTAGCCGGCGGTGATGTCGTGGATGCCGACGCCCAGCAGCACCCGGGCGTAGGTGTTGGCCGATTTCGACAGCACCATCCGGCGCATCGGCCAGTTCCGCACCGTCCCGCCCTCGACGTAGCGGGAGCCGATGGTCAGGTCGGCGCCGTTGTCGATGGCGTCCAGCAGCCGGTAGAGCTGTTCGGGGGCGTGGCTGCCGTCGGCGTCCATCTCCACCAGCACCGCGTAGCCCCGCTCCAGCCCCCAGTCGAAGGCCGCCAGGTACGCCGCGCCCAGGCCGTCCTTGGTGGTGCGATGCATGACGTGGATGCGGTCAGGCTCGGCATCGGCCATCTCGTCGGCCAGCCGGCCGGTGCCGTCCGGGCTGCCGTCGTCGACGACCAGGATGTGCACGTCCGGGCGGGCCTTGCGGACCCGGCCGACGATCAGCGGCAGGTTCTCCCGCTCGTTGTAGGTCGGGATGATCACCAGGGTCCGCCGGCTGGGCACCTCGGTTTCAGCGGCGGGCTTTTTCGTCTTGCCCTGGCGACTCATCCGACTCCTTCATGTTCGACGCGTTCGTGTTCCGACGCGCCGCTGCGCGACGACCGCACCACGCCTCTATTCTGCAATACCGCTGCGACAATCACGGTGACCGCGAGCGCCACCAACACCCACTGCAACGGCTCGCTCCACCCGGTGGCCGGCGTGCGCGCGGTGCGCAGCCGCACCTCGACGTCGAGGTAGGCCGGCGCGAAGAACGCGGTGCGGGCCAGTTCCCGACCGTCCGGGGCGATCGCCGCGCTGATTCCGGTGGTCCCCGCCACGATCAGGTAGCGGCCGTGCTCGACGGCCCGCAGCCGGGCGAAGGCCAACTGCTGTTCGCTCATGGCTTGGTCGAAGGTGGCGTTGTTGGTCGGCACCGCCAGCAGTTGGGCGCCGTTACGCACCGATTCGCGCAGCGCCCGGTCGAAGATCACCTCCCAGCAGGTGGCCACCCCGACCGGCACCCCGGCCGGATGCACCACCCCGGTGCCGCTGCCGGGAACGAAGTAGCCGGCCCGCTCGGCGTACGACGACAGGTATTTGAAGAACGACCGCCACGGCAGGTATTCGCCGAACGGCTGGACGATCTGCTTGTCGTGGCGCTCGCCGGGACCGCTCGCCGGGTCCCAGACGATGACGGTGTTGGAGGCCGACGGATTCTCCGGCGTCGCGTCCGGCAGCGACACCACCGCACCGACCAGGATCGGCACGCCGATGGCCCGGGCGGCGGCGTCGATCTGGGCGGCGGCATCGGGGTTGGCCAGCGGGTCGATATCGGAGGAGTTCTCCGGCCAGATCACGAACCGGGGCTGCGGGGCCAGGCCGGCACGGACGTCCTTGGCCAACTGCAAGGTCTGCGTGACGTGGTTGTCCAGCACGGCGCGACGCTGGCTGTTGAAGTCCAGCCCCAGCCGCGGCACGTTGCCCTGGACCGCGGCGACGGCGATGGCCGGCTCGTCGGGGGCTGGGGTCGCGGCGCGCTGGACGCCGGGTGTGGCCAGCGCGGTGAGCAGCAGCACCAGGCCGACACATCCGGCGGGTAGCGCCATGCCACGCTGACCGACATCGGCGGTGACCCGGCGTGTGCCCGCCAGGTCCGGCACATCCTGCCTGCGCGACCGGCGGGCGGCGGCGAGGATCAACGCGCACAGCGCGGTGGCCAGCAACGCCACCGCGAACGACACCAGCGGCGCCCCACCCCACTGCGCCAACACCAGGAACGGCCCGTTTGTCTGTCCGAAAGCCGTTACCCCCCAAGGGAATCCGCCGAACGGCACGCTGGACTTGAACCACTCCTGCAGCGACCACAGGCAGGCCAGCCACAGCGGCCAGCCCGGCAGCCGGGCCACCAGCACCGCGAGCATCCCGAACAGCGCCGGGAACATCGCCTCCATCAGCGCCAGCGCCAGCCACGGCCCGACGCCGACCAGCCCGCTGATCCACGGCAGCAGCGGCAGATAGAAGGCAAGCCCGAATAGCAGCCCGTACCCGAAGCCGCCGGCCGGTGTGCTGCCGGGATGGATCAGCACCCAGGTCAGCAGTACCAGCGCCGGTACGGCCGCCCACCACCAACCGGTCGGCGGGAAGCTGACCGTCATCAGCAGGCCGGCCAGCACGCTGACCGCGATCCGCAGCAGCCGTGGGCGCAGCGCGGCGATCACCGGTCCCAACGATCAGCCATACAGGGTGACTCCCCGGTGCACCGTCTGCCGGCAACGCGGTGACGGGTCCGCGGGGTCCAGCCGCGGCAAGGCCGGAACCCGGGAGCGCCGATCGGTGGACCAGCGCTGAACGGCGTCATCGGGTGCGCTCAGGGCCAGCTCGCCGGTCTCCCAGACCGCGTAAGACGCCGGCGCCCCGGGCACCAGGGTGCCGGTGATGCCATCGCGCACCCCGCCGGCCCGCCACGCCCCGCGGGTGGCGGCGGCGAAGGCCGCCCGCGCCGAGATGGCGCTGCCGGGGGCCTGCTGGTTGCTGGCGGCGCGCACCCAGGACCAGGGATCCATGCAGGTCATGGCGGTATCACAGGGGGAATCCGAGCCGAAAGCCAGGGGCACGCCTGCCGATGCTAACAGCGCCAGCGGCCCGAGCCCGGCGGGCTGCATGCTCGCTATGACGCCCCAGCTGCCCAGTTGCGCGGCCTGCTCGGGCGTCACCGTGTCCAGGTGTTCCAGCCGGTGCCCACACCGGGCGGTGGCCGGGGCGCCGAAACGCCGCACCACGGCGTCGAAGGCGTCGACCACAGCGGCGACAGCGGACTCGCCGAGCAGATGGAAGCCGGCGCTGATCCCGGCCTCGGTGCAGGCCATTAGGTGATCGGTGATCGCGGCGACGTCCATGTGGTCCAGGGGGTCCAGGTGGCTGGTACCCGTGCGCTCGGGGTCGCCGTCGACGAACAGGTTCCCGGCCAGCCCGCGCACCCCGGTGTCCTCGACCAGCGCCCGGGCCTGCGCCGCGGTGCGCACCGCCTCACCCCAGTAGCCGACGACTTCGACGCCGTGGCGTAGCTCGCGAAGTTCCTGCCAATCCTGTGCGCCGCCGGTATCCGGTACTCGACGGTTAGGACCGGTGCATTCGTGCACCGCGACGATTCCGGCCGCGGCGGCCGCGTCCAGCGCGGCCCGTCGGGCCTGGTCGCGCTGCGCCCGGGTCAGCGGGTGGCCGGGCTCACCGCCGGTGAGCCGCAGCCCGGTAGCGGTCAGATGCACGTGGGTGTCGACGAACGCCGGGGCCACGAAATCACCGGCCAGCTCGACGATCTGGGCGTCCGGGAATTGGTTGCGGCCGACGGCGTCGCTGCCCAGCCAGGCGATGACGTCGTCGCGCACCGCCATTGCGGTGGCATCCGGGTGCGACGGGCTGTATATCCGCCCGCCGAGCAGCAGTGTCGTCACACCGCTAGTGTGCCCGGTCTGTCAGCGACCTCAGATGCCGGCGCGGCGGGCGATCGCCGGAGTCTGCACCGGCGTCGGCCGGTACACCGACTCGCCGAGCACCTCGCCGTCGATGTAGTCGCCGCGGCCTTGCCGGGCAGTGAACGAGTCCAGGTTGACGTTGAGCGCGCTGACCCGCCGCATGACACCGCGGGTGAGCATGGCCGCGGCCACCGGCCGCATCACTGCCCGGGTCGGCGGAGCCAGCAGCAGCGCGCCGGCGGCGGTACTGACCAGGCCGGGCAGCAGCACCAGGGCCGATCCGAGGCCGACGAGCACCCCGTCCGTGACCGCGCCTTCCGGGTTGGTGCGAGCCCGCCGCAGGGCGCGGCGGTGCGCCTTGAGCTGGGAGGCGGCCAGCATGACGCCCACCATGAAGGTGGCGGCCAGCACTACCAGCGCCCAGCCCAGGCCAACGGCGTGGATCAACAGAATCACCGCGGCCAGTTCGACGACGGCGTAGAGCGCGCCGTAGCGCAGCAGGGGTCGCATCACCATGCCCTGTGAAACGAGCCGAGGCCGGGAGTTGTTCCGCGCCCGGATCACGATTGCGTCAACACGCCAGCCT